>JBIKYW010000504.1:0-3023 GCA_044355055.1 Planctomycetota bacterium
GTACTCCGTGCTCGACCCCGAGGCTCTCGAAACGGTCGAGAAGATGTACGCGCCGAGCGAATCGCTCAGCGCCAAGCGCGACGCGGACAGCAACGTCGCCATGTTCGCGTTCTACATCCGCAACAACGTCGGCATCGACTTCCAGATCTTCGCGAGCGGTCTCGTGTTCGGCGTCGGCTCGATCCTGTCGCTCCTCTACAACGGCGTGCACTTCGGAGCAATCGCCGGCCACTTCCTCGCCATCGGCTACGACACGCAGCTCTTTCCTTTCGTCGTCGGGCACAGCTCGTGGGAGCTCGTGGCCATGGTCATCGCGGCCGTCGCGGGCATGCGCCTCGGTTCGCTGATCGTCGCGCCGGGACGTCGCTCGCGCTCTCGCGCTCTCGTCGAAGATGCTCCGCGGTGCCTCAAGCTGCTCGTCGGTGCGGCGCTCATGACGACGCTGGCCGCGTTCATCGAGGGCTTTTGGTCCGCCCAGCCGCTGCCGGTGAGCGTCAAGTACGCCTTCGGCGCGGCGATGTGGCTGCTCGTGATCGTCTATCTCGCATTCGGAGGGCGACGGCGTGCAGCTTGAGCGCATCGCCATGGTCCTGAGGCCTCGCTCGACCCATGAGGTCTTCGATTTGGCCTTTGCGATGCTGCGCGAATGGCGCGGTGCGATCGCAGCGGCATGGGCCCTGACCGTGCTGCCGCTGTGCGCGCTGGCGTTCCTGTACTTCGACAGCGCCATCGCGGCATTTGCCGTGCTCTGGCTCCTGCGACCCCTTTTCGAGTTGGTGCCGCTCTTCGTCGTCTCGCGAGGAGTCTTCGGGAGCGCACCTACGGTGCAGGACTCGCTCGCTCAAGTGCCGCGGCTGTTGGGGCGCCACGCGCTCACGTCGGTGCTGCGCCTGCGCTGGAGGCCGTGGAGGGCGCTGATCGCTCCCGTGACGCTGCTCGAAGGCTCGGTCGGCGCGACACGAGCGCGCCGTGAGCGAGAGCTGCGCGTGCAGGCTTCCGGCAGTGCGGAGCTCGCAAGCCTCTATTGCCTGCTGCTGGAACTCGCGCTCTTCGCGCAAATCGTGCTCCTGCTGTGGTTCTTCACGCCGGGGGAGCTCGCACCCGACCTCTCGCCCTTGGAAGAAGGCAACTTCGCGGACGTCGAGCTCGGTTGGTTCGCCCATGCCATGAAGCTCGCGTGGCTCGCGAGCTACTCCGTGTGTGGACCGTTGCACGCGCTCGTGGGGTTCGCGGCGTACATGGAGCGTCGAGTGCAACTCGAGGGCTGGGATGTCGAGCTCGGCTTCCGCAGACTCGCTGCGAGGCTGGGTCGACTCGCGGGGCGCGGCGCCTCCGTGGCACTGCTGCTCCTGTGCGGACTCGCATTGCCGCTGCTTGCGCAAGATGTGACGGCTGTGCCCGAAGCGGACGCGGCGGAGATCGCGCGCGAGGTCTTGCAGAGCTCGGACTTCGACACCACGGAGACGCGCTCGCGACTCGATCTCGACCTCGATTCCTCGTCGGAGCGCGAGCCGCGCGTCGGACTGGGCATCTTCGCGCACGTGATGCAGCTTCTGGGCTGGGTGCTGCTGATCGCGCTGCTCGTGGGCGTCCTCGTGATGATCTTGCGCAAGGCAGGGTGGGTCGACTGGCGCACGCGCGATCTTCCTTCGAGACCGCCGACGCCCACCCATGTCTTTGGGCTCGACGTGCGGCCGGAGTCGTTGCCGGAAGACATCGCGGCGCGCGCGAGAGAGCTCTGGCTCGCGGGCGACAAGAGCGGGGCCATGGGGTTGCTGTACCGCGCGTCTTTGTCGCGGCTGATCGCGGGAGGCGCGCTGCAATTCGACCCCGGCGACACGGAGCGCGACTGCGTCGAGCGAGTGCGCGGTAGCGGAGACGCCGCGCTCGACGCTTATTTCGCGTCGTTGTCGCGCGCATGGCTCTTGTGTGCCTACTCGAATGCCCAGCCGCCGGACGAGCTCGCACTCGGTCTGTGCGACGGGTGGCGGCAGCAGTTCGAGCGGGGTGGGCGATGAGCCCCGCGGCGATCCGCAGGTGGGTGGCGTTGCTCGCCGTGCTCTCACTCGGCGGCATCGTGGCCTTCGTGGTCTACGGAATCGGCTTCGTGGATTACGAAGCGGACGTCGGCTATCGCGGCGAGGCGCGTCGCAATCCGTTGCTCGCGGCCGAGCGGACTCTCGAGCGCCTCGGGCACCGAGTGGAGTCGAGCCTGTATCTCGGCGCGCTGCCCAGCGAAGACGCGCTCCTCGTGCTGCGGCAGTCCGGTCGTTTCTTGTCGCCCTTCGACGTCGAGCGCCTGCTCGGGTGGGTCGAGCAAGGCGGCCACCTTTGCGTGCTGTTTCCCGGGGATGCGGAGTTCGAGAACGAGCTCGACAACGACGTGGAGGAGGAGCGTTTCCGCCATCCGCTCCTCGACGCGCTGCAGCTGCGCGTCCGACTCGACCCTTCGGTCGAGCGTGAAGTGCAGGTCGACTTCGGGCGCGGACTGCGCCGCATCGCATTTCCGGGCCGCCTCTCGCTGGTCGACGAGCACGCCATGTCTGACGTCGACAGCGGAGACCCGATGCTGACGCGCGTCTTGAGCATGGAGCACGGCTACGGTCGGATGACGCTCTTCGTCGGGGACGACTGGGCCTGCAACGGCGAGTTCGGCGAGCTGGATCACGCCTACATTCTCGATGACCTCGCCAGCTTCGATGGAGAGCGTCGCGAGGTGCGCTTCGTGCTCGGGGAGCGTCCGCCGGGCTTGCTCGCGTTGGTGTGGGAGCACGGCTGGGCGGTGGTGACATCGCTCGCGGCGCTTCTCGCGCTCGCGCTCTGGCGGCGTTCCTTCTCGCTCGGCCCTCGGCTTCCCGATTTGCCGCCAGGTCGACGAGATTTTTCCGAGCACATCCGCGCCACCGGAGAGTTCCTCTGGCGGAACCGACTCGTGGCGACCTTGCTCGCAGCGCCTCGCTCGGCGTTGCGCTCGCGCATGGCGTCGGCGCGTCCGGACTGGCTCTCGCGTGACGACGCGAAGC
>JBIKYW010000509.1:0-2980 GCA_044355055.1 Planctomycetota bacterium
CACTCCGGGCTCGATCCGCAGCGCGTGGCCCGCGCGCTCGATGCCGGAAACGGCGGCCTGAACACGGCCGAATTCACCGAGATCGTGCGCGATCTCGAGACCATGAGGAAAACCCTATGACTGAGCAGAACCTGTCGCAGATCGATTCCGGAGAGTTCGCGCTCGCGAGCGAGCGCGTGCAGCGCATGCGCGCGGAAATCGCGCGTGTCGTGATCGGGCAAGAGTCCGAGGTCGAGCAGGTGCTGCTCGCGTTCCTCGCGGGCGGCCACGTGCTCATCGAGGGAGTGCCGGGTCTCGGCAAGACGCTGCTCGTTCTCGCGCTGGCGCGCACCTTCGGCGGCAAGTTCTCGCGCGTGCAGTTCACGCCGGACCTGATGCCGAGCGACGTGACCGGCCACGTGGTCTACGAAGGTGCGACGGGATCGTTCCGTCTGCGCAAGGGCCCTGCGTTCACGAACCTGCTGCTCGCCGATGAGATCAATCGCGCGTCGGCCAAGACTCAGTCGGCCCTGCTCGAAGTGATGCAGGAGGGCCAGATCACGATCGAGGGGGAGGCTTCGCCGCTCGCGCCGCCCTTCATGACGCTCGCGACCCAAAATCCCATCGAGCAGGAAGGCACGTACCCGCTGCCCGAGGCGCAGCTCGATCGCTTTCTGCTCAAGATTCTCGTCGATTACCCCAGCGTGGAGGAAGAGGAGCGCATCGTCGAACTCGTCACGGCGGGACGCGTCGGCGCGCAGCTCGACGTGTCGGCCGTGAGCCCGGTTTGCGGAGCGGACGACGTACTCGCTCTGCAGCGACTCGTCGCGCGGCTCGAAGTGAAGGAGCGGGTGCGACAGTACGCGGTGCGCATCGTGCGCGAGACTCGCACGTGGCGAGGCGTTTCGATGGGCGCAGGGCCGCGCGGGGGTATTTCCCTCGTGCGTGTCGCGCGCGCGAAGGCGCTCTTGGAGGGGCGCGAGTTCGTGACGCCGGACGACGTGAAGAGCGTGGCGCTGCCGGTGCTGCGCCATCGACTCGCGCTCGCGCCGGAACTGGAGCTCGAGGGCATTCGCACCGACGATGTGCTCCGCTCGATCCTCCAGAAAGTGGAAGCACCGCGCGAATGAGACCGCGGCCGCTGGCGCTCGGATTGGGCTGTGCGTGGGCCGTCCTCGGTCTCGCAGCCGCCTTCGTGCCCGCGCTAGTGGGACTCTGGAGCGCGCTGGGAGCGGTGGCGGGGCTGGGACTGGCATTGGACCTCGTTCTCGCCCTGCGCCGCACTCCGCTCCGAGTCGAACGACAGGCTCCGAGCTCGCTCGCGCTCGATACGTGGACGTCGGTGCGGCTCACCGTGCTCCAGCCGGGCGGTCGCACCGAACGTGTCACCGTCTTCGACGGGTATCCGCCGCAGACGGACGTCGAGGGGCTTCCGCGCGAGGTCGTGGTGCCAGCGCAGAGCGGGGTGGTCCTTGAGTACCGACTGCGCGCCGTGCGGCGCGGTGCGGCGGTGTTCTCGCCCGTCGAGGTGCTGCGGGTTTCGCCGCTGCGGTTGTGGGACGTCCGCGAACGCACTCGCATCGACCACAGCCTCCGCATCTACCCGAACTTCACGGCCGTCGTGGGATTCGCCCTCCACGCGCTCGAGAATCGCATGCAGCTCTTGGGCATCCGTCGACGGCAGCGCCGTGGCGAAGGCATGGAGTTTCGCCAGATGCGGGACTACCAAGCGGGGGACTCGCTGCGCCAGATCGACTGGAAGGCGACTTCGCGGCGTCAAAAGACGATCTCGCGCGAGTATCAGGAGGAGCGCGACCAGCAGGTCGTGTTCCTGCTCGACTGCGGGCGCCGCATGCGAGCGGTCGACGGCGCGCTCTCGCACTTCGACCACTGCCTCAATGCTCTGCTGCTCGTCGCTTACGTGGCGCTGCGGCAGGGCGATTCGGTTTCGCTGCTGACCTTCGGCGGCGTCGAGCGTCGACTGCCGCCGCTGAAGGGACGGCAGAGCATGACGGCGCTCCTGAACGCGGTGTACGACCTCGAGGCGACGCTGGAGCCGCCCGACTATCTGGAAGCCGCGACGCGGCTGCGGGCGACGGTCCGGCGGCGGGCGCTCGTCGTGGTCATCACCAACCAGCGGGACGAAGACGAGGACGAGCTCGGGCCGGCCTTGGAGCTCCTGCGCGCTCGGCACCTCGTGGTGCTCGCCAGCCTCCGGGAGACGTCGGTTCAGGCCCTTCTGGAAGGTCCGGTGGAGGACTTGGAGGCCGCGCTCGCCCGCTGCGCAGCCATGGACTACGCCCAGAGCCGTCGAAGGGCGTTGGAACGCCACGCCGGGCGCGGGGTCCTCGCGCTCGACGTCGCCCCCTCGGAACTCCAAGTGGCTCTCGCCGAGAAGTACCTCGAGATCAAGCGCGCGGGGCAGTTGTAGCGGAGTTTCGGACGCTGGAACCTGCTCGCTTCGAGCGCTATCTCTAGCGACTTCCGAAGGCCCCACTGAAGACTCCCCGCACCACGATGAAACCCGCGCTCCTCGTCTCGCTCACCGCTGCCCTGCTCCTCGCCCCGTCCTGCAAGTCTTGGACGCAGAAGATCACGGGCCCGGTCGAGGCCGTGATCACGTTGTCTTCTTCGACTCCGGGGCTCTTGGAGCAGACGATCGTCAAGGCTTCGCCGAATGCGCATGCCGAGGCGGGAGTCCGCGCGCTGCGCGCCGCGGATTGGGAGCTCGCCAAGACGGGCTTCTCGCAGGCGCTGATCGACAACTCCGAGGATCACGCTTCGCACTACGGCATGGGGATCGCCTACGAGCAGCTCGACAAGCTGCCGATGGCGCTCGCGTGCTACGAAACGGCGCTGCGCTTTTCGACGGAGGAGCCCAATCCCGACTACGCCGCGGCCGTCGCGCGCGTCCGGGGCAAGCTGGGACGCTGAGCACACGCTCGCTGGAACCACTGCGGGGCGGGGCGCCCCCGAGAAGGGCGCGCCCCCCCCCCCCCCA
>JBIKYW010000202.1:0-5992 GCA_044355055.1 Planctomycetota bacterium
ACTCTCGGGCAGCGCGTCGATGCCAAGCCGCGCGAGGCTCTGCTCGAACGCGCGCCGACGCTCGTTGAGTGCGAGCTCGTAGTCCACTTTCTCCAGCTGCACGAGCGGCGTGTCGGGCGCGAGCGCGTCCCCCACGTCGTGAAAGAACGCCGCGACTCGACCGGGCACCTTGGCGGAGACCGTCGCCTGTTCCTCGCCGAACAGCGTGCCCGTCGCGCGCACCGTCCGCGTGACGCGCGCACGCAGCGGCGACACGAACTCCAAGGTGAGCGGCTCGCGAGGCGCAGCCTGCGCTGCGACGACGCTGGCCTCGCGCGACTCGGGCGCACAGGCGCCGAGCAAGGCGAAGCCAGCGAGCGCGAGCGCGAGACCGCGTGCTCTCACTTGCCCCCGTGCGTCTCGAGCCAACGCAGGAGCAGGCGCACGCCGACGCCCGAGCCCATCGGTCCGCCGATGTAGTCGCGGTTCGCACCGCCCCACGCGACGCCCGCGATGTCGAGGTGCACCCACGGCGTCGAGCCGACGAAGTGCTGCAGGAATGCGGCGCCGATCGAAGCTCCCGCGCCCGGATCGCCGAGCGCAATGTTGCGGAGATCCGCAACTTCGCCCTTGAGCGCATCGCGATGCAGCGCATCGACCGGCAGCGGCCAGCACTTCTCGCCCGTCTCGTTGCCCGCGGCCACGAGCTCGTCGCGCAGCCCGTCGTTGTTCGTGAAGAGACCCGTGTACTCGTGGCCCACCGCGATCACCACGGCACCCGTCAGCGTCGCAAGGTCGATCACGCAGTCGGGCTCGACCTTCGAGAGCACGTAGCTGATCGCGTCGCACAAGATCAGGCGACCTTCCGCGTCGGTGTTGAGCACTTCGATCGTCGTGCCGTTCATGGCCGTGACGAGGTCGCCCGGCTTCACCGCGCGCCCGTCGGGCAGGTTCTCGCTCGCGGGCACGACGCCGTGCACCTCGAACGGGCAATCGAGCTCGGCGAGCGCGTGGAACACGCCGAGGACGGCCGCGCCGCCCGACATGTCGTACTTCATGTCCCACATCTTGCCCGCGGGCTTGATCGAGATGCCGCCGGCGTCGAACGTCAGGCCCTTGCCGACGAGCGCCACGCGGCCGCGCGCGCGGCGCGGCGGCGTGTACGTGAGATGGATCAGCTGCGCCGGCTCCTCCGAGCCCGCGCTCACGCCGAGTAGCGCGCCCATGCCGAGCTTCGCCATCGCCTTCTCGTCGAGCACCTTGCAGCGGATGCGCTTGCTGCGCTTGGCGAGCTTCTGCGCCGCTGCGGCGAGCCCGCGCGGAGTCATGCAGTTGCCCGGCTGGTTTTGCAGGTCGCGCGCGAACGCGTTGGCCTGCGCGAGCACTTCGCCGCGCTCGACGCCGTCAGCGAAGTCACGTCCGTCGCCGCTCAGGATCGCGACCTTCGTCTTCGCATCCTTCGCCTTGCTCTTGTACTGGAGGAAGCGGTAGAGCCCGAGCCCCGCGCCCTCCGCAGCGGCCTGTCCCGCCGCGCGCGGGCCGCCCGCAGCCGCGCACACCTCCGGCGCGAACCAGAGGTTGACGCTCTCGCAGCCCGCAGAGTCCGCACGCTGCACCGCGAGCGCCGCGACGCGCCGCAGGCGCTCGAGGTCGAACTCCGCGCGCTTTCCGAGCCCGATGACCGCCACGCGCTCGAACGCGCCCTCCGCCGCATCGGTCAGCTTCACCTCGCGGAATTCGCCCTGCACGCTGTCCTTGAAGCGCGCGCCGAGCTTGACGGACTTCGGAGTGAGCGGCGCTTCGCCCGCGAAGGAAAAGCACACGAGGAGCGCGGCGCGCGCGGGCAAAGCAGACGTGGCGTGGAACGAGAGCTTCATGAGGATTTGATCTTTCCGGGTCTTGAAAGGGAGCGGTGCGGAACGCGCTCACATGTCGATGTACTTGGGACCGCCGCCCGCTTCGGGCACGATCCACTCGATCACCTGATACGGGTCGGCGATGTCGCAGGTCTTGCAGTGCACGCAGTTCGACGCGTTGATCACGGGTCCCGCGCTCCGATCCGCGCCGTGGCCGGCGGGCCACTCGTAGACCGCGGCCGGGCAGAAGTGCTGGCAGGGATTGCCGTACTCCTTCGTGCAGCGGTCGACGCAGATCGAAGGATCGGTCACGACCAAGTGCGAGGGCTGGTCCTCTTCGTGGATCGCACCCGACCAATAGACGTCGGTCAGCTTGTCCATCGCGTTCGAGTCGTTGTACGCAGGCTTTTGGAGCCGCGACTCGCTCACGGGCCGCATCGTCTCGCAGTCCTTGTGGCTGTGGCGATGCGCGACGAGGCCGCGGCCGCCCGTGAGCATCTGGACGCCGACATCGAGCGCGCCGGCGAGCATCCCGCCGTCGAAGGCCTGATGGAAGTTGCGCACCTTCCAGAGCTCTTCCTTCGCCCACGACGCCTCGAAGAGCTCCGTGTAGCGCGCGAGCGACGCCGCGCTCGTGTCGCCCTTTTGCAGCGCACCGCAGATCGCCTCGGCCGCGAGCAGGCCGGACTTGATCGCGAGGTGGATGCCCTTCAGGCGCGCGGAGTTCAGGAAGCCTGCGCTGTCGCCAACGATGCAGAAGCCGTCACCCTGCAGCTTGGGCATCGCGAAGTAGCCGCCGTAGGGAATGGTCTTCGCGCCGTAGCGCACGACCTTGCCGCCCGCGAGCAGCTCCGCCACCGCGGGGTGCTGCTTCCACTGCACGAACAGCGCGTGCGGGTCGAGCTTCGCATCGTGGTGCGCGAGTCCGATCACGTAGCCAATAGAGAGCTTGTTGTCCTTCTGCCCGTAGATCCAGCCGCCGCCGTAGCCGTCGAAGCCGATCGGCGCGCCCGCGGTGTGGATCACGTGGCCGAGGAGCTTCTCGCCGCGCTCCGCGGGAATCTCCCAGATCTCCTTGATGCCCGTGCCCCACGTCTGCGGATTCTCCGGACGCCCGAGCTTGAGACGCTCGATCAGGTGCTTGGCCAGCGAACCGCGCGTGCCCTCGGCGAACACCGTCACCGCCGCGCGGATGTTCGCGCCGGGCGTGAACGTGCCCTTGGGCTCGCGCCTCTTGTCGATGCCCGCGTCGCGCGTCTGCACGCCGACGACGCGATCGCCCTCGAACAGGATCTCCGCACCCGCGAACTGCGGGAACACTTCACAGCCCTCGGCCTCGGCCTGCTCCTTCAGCCAGCGCACCACGTGGTACAGACTGACGATGTAGTTGCCGTCGTTGTGGAGCGTCGGCGGCACGAGCTTGCCCGTGAGACGCGTCTTCTTGCCGCTCTTCCACAGGAAGTCGAGGCAGTCGAACTTCACTTCGCTCTCGTAGGGACAGCCGCGTTCCTTCCAGTCGGGGAAGAGCTCGGCCATGCCGCGCGGATCCATCACCGCGCCCGACAGCGTGTGGTAGCCGATGTCTTCCGCCTTCTCGAGCACGAGCACGCTCTTGTCCGCCAGCCCAGCGGCCTTGAGCGCGCGCTTGAGAGCGATGGCGCAGGCGAGGCCGGCCGGACCAGCGCCGAGGACGAGCACGTCGACGTCCATCGAGTCGCGCTCGGGGACGTCGGCCTGCCAGGAGACCTGTCGGAGGGGCGTGTCTTGGGGGCTCATGGGGCGAGCAGATTACCCCTGCGCACGGGGGCCCTGCCACGCTCGAACACCGCAGAAACGCCCTATTCCAGCCCCTAGGAACGCTCCCCGACCCAGTGCTCGCCGTCGGGGTAGTGCTCCTTCTTCCAAATCGGCAGGGAAGCCTTCAGTTCGTCGATCAGAAAGCGCGCCGCGCGGAAGGCCAAGTCTCGGTGCGGACTCGCGACCGCGATCACGACGCTCGGCTCGCCCACGCCCACGGTCCCCACGCGGTGCTGAACGAGCATCCGCAGCGCGCGCGCCCCGTCGTCGGCGCCGAGCTCGAGGCTGCAGCGCGCGAAGATGCGCCCCATCTCAGGCCCCGTCATCGCGTCGAAGGCCTCGTATTCGAGCTTCACGACGCGCTTGCCGCGGTTGTGGCCGCGCGTCGTGCCCGTGAACACGCACACCGCGCCGCAGCTCTCGTCCTCGACTCGGCGCTGCGCGAGCGCGGGATCGAGCGGACTCGCGCAGAGCTCGAACACGCCGCGCCGCAGCTGCGCAGGGTCGTCGAGGGCGCCTCCGGACACCGGCGGGAGCAGTGCGATCTGCGCTCCATCGCCGAGCAACGTCGCATCGGAGACGTAGCTCGTTCCGATCACGCCGCGCACGAACGACAGGTCCCCAAGTTCGGGGTGACGCCGCGCGAGCTCGCGCTTCAGGCCCGCGACGTCGAGCGGTCCTTCGAGCGCGTCGAGCGCGAGGGTCGAGCGACCCGCGCGCTCGCGCAGCGATGCGAACAGCTGGACTTCCAGCTTCACGACGGAACTCGGAACTTGCGCGCTTAGAACGGCGTGTCGTCGACGTCGATCGGGCCGGCGTCGTTGCCACCGCCGCCGCCACCGCCGCTCTGCGCGCCGCTGTAGCCGCCGTAGCCGCCCGAGCCCTCGTCGGAGCCGCCCATGTCACGGCCGCCACCGCCGCCGCCCATGCCGCCGCGCTCACCCGCGCCGACGAACTGCCAGTCGTCGCCCACCACGTAGAGCTTCGAGCGCTTCTCGCCCGACTGCTTGTCGTCCCACTGGTCGAGGCGCAGCGAACCCTCGATGAAGGCCGTCTTGCCCTTGTCGTGGTACTTGGCGAACGCCTCGCCGCGCTTGCCGAAGAACGTCACGTCGACAAACGTCGCCTCTTCCTTCCACTCCCCCTGCGCGTCCTTGAAGCGGCGATTCACCGCCAGACCGAACTTGCAGACCGCATTGCCGTTGGGCAGGTAGCGCACATCGGGCTTGCGCGTCAGATTGCCCATCAGGATCACTTTGTTGTAGCTCGCCATGACTCGACTCCGTTCTCCGCTCGTCGGACTAGGTTGGGAAGGAACTTCCGGGCCTGGGAGTATAGCGGCGCGGGGTGCGTGGACAGTTCGGCCCCGCCCCACTTAGGATGTTTCCATGGCTCACAGCGACACCTCGACGGGCGGCAAGCGTGGCGCGGAGCGTCGCCGCTATCCGCGCGCGGAATCCGAGTTTCCGATCTCCCTCGCCCTCGACGGCAAGACCTACGAGGCGCGGGTGCGCGACGTGAGCCGCGCCGGCGTGTGCTTCTACCTCGAGCGCTCGATCCCGCTGATGACCGTGCTCGCGCTGGACTTCGCGCTCAAGGTCAACGGCAAGTCGCACCGCGTGCGCGGCAACGGCGCCGTGGTGCGCTGCGAGAAGATCAGCCCCACGCTCCAGCACTTCGAGTGCGCGGTGTTCCTACACGACGCGAGCGAGAGCGACCGCGAGGTCATCGACGCCTACGTGAAGTCGAAGCTCGCGAGCTGAGCTCACGCGAGCTTCGCGCCATCGCGCGCGCGGACTTCGAGCACGCGCTCGATGCCCGCGAAGTCTTTGTGCAGCCGTGCCTCGCGCTGTGCGGCGAGCGCGAGCGCTCGCGGGCCCTGTCGGTGTCCGAGCTCCACCAGCAAAGTTCCGCCGGGAGCCAAGAGCTCCATGCCCGCTCCCAAGAACCGCCGCAGCCAGTGCTCGGGATCGCCTGGTGGAGTGAACAGAGCGAGCTCCGGCTCATGCTCTCGAACATCGGGGGCGAGCGAGGCGCGCTCCTGCGGCTCGATGTACGGCGGGTTCGACACGACGAGATCGAAGCGGGGATGCCCCGCGAGCGCCTCGGGACCGTCGCCTTCGACGAACTCGACGGAAGCCGTCAGAGCCGCCGCGTTCGCGCGCGCGAGCTCGAGCGCGCGCGGCGAGACGTCGAGCGCCGTGACGGACGAGCCTGTAACTTCGAGCGCGAGCGTGACGGCGATGCACCCCGAGCCGGTGCCGATGTCCGCAATCCGCACGGCTTCGCGCCCCTTGGAGCGTTCGCGGGCGAGGTCGACCAAGAGCTCCGTCTCGGGCCGAGGAACCAACACTCCGGGG
>JBIKYW010000203.1:0-5991 GCA_044355055.1 Planctomycetota bacterium
CGAGGGGGGCCTCGACGATGCGTCGGAAGCGCGGCGGAACCAGCTCGCGGACGGCGTGAGTGAAGATAGCGCGAGGCGAACAGCGTCGGCCGCGGATGCGTCGGCGTTCGAACTCGACGCGCGCGGTCGAGCCGTGCTCCGCCCCGACGAATCCGTTGCAGCGAGCGCAACGACGTACGAAGTCGCGGGCGCGCGGTGCGAGGCCAACGACGACGCGCAAGAGTTCGTTGGTGCGGCGGATTCGGCGACGGCGGTAAGCGCGAGCGCGGCGAGGCGCGAGCACGCCATGGGATGGGATCAGATTGTCGGCGCAGCGATCGAGGGGCTCGACGCTTCGGAGCCGAAGGCGGAGATCGAAGCGAGCGAGATGCTCGTGGATGCGTTGGAAGCCGAGCCCGAGGCGGGTTGGGCCGGGCTGCGGGCGCGGCTGGAGGAGCGCGGTACTTCGTTCACGGCGAGCCTGTGGCTCGACGCGCACCGGGTGGCGTCGGGCGGGCTCGAGCGGGGCAACGTCGTCAACTCGTTCTTCGACGCGACCGCGACCTTCGACCTCGACGCGCTGTGCGGTGTGCCGAACGCGCTCGTGGTGCTCGATGCCTACGCGGTCAACGGACGCGATGTGTCCGAGCTTGCGGGCGATGCGCAGGTGCTGTCGAACACCGCGAACGACCGTCACGCAGAGCAGCTCGCGCAGCTCTACTACGAGCAGAGCGTTCTCGACGGCGCACTGCGGTTCAAGCTCGGCAAGGCGGACGTCAACGTCGACTTCGCGGCCGTGGAGAACGGCGGAGAGTTCATCCAGTCGTCGGCCGGCTTCAGCCCGACGATCTTCGCGCTCCCCACGTACCCCGAGCCCTCGTGCGGCGGCGCGCTGTTCTGGCAACCTGCGGAGCACCTCTCGCTCGGCATCGGCGTGTTCGACGGCGCTGCGAACGCGGGCTTCCACACGGGCAGCCGCGGACCGAGCACGCTCTTCGGCGCGCCGTCGGACCTCTTCTCGATCGCAGAGGGCGGCGCGACGTGGAGCTTGGGCGAGCTCGCGGGGCGCGTTGCGCTCGGCGCGTGGCACCACAACGGCGACTTCGAGCGCTTCGATGGCGGCAGCGAGAGCGGTACGGGCGGAAGCTACGCGCTGTGCGAGCAGGAGCTTGCACGCTGGAACGACAGTTCCGTTGCGAGCTTCGTGCAGTGGGGCGATGCGGACTCAGGTATCGCGGAGATCGACGGGCACGTCGCGCTCGGCTGCATTTGGACCGGGCTCGGCGAGCGGACGGACGATGCGCTCGGCGTGTACTGGACGCGCGCTCACTTCGCCTCCGGCCTTGGAACGAGCGCCGCGAACGAGACGGCGGTCGAGCTTCTCTATCGCTGTCAGACCTGCGACTGGCTCGTCTTGAAGCCCGACCTGCAGGTGATCGCAAACCCCGGCGGCGACGACTCGCTCGACGACGCCTGGGTACTCACGCTGCGCGCGCAGCTCGACTTCTGACGGTGCTGTGGCACAACGGGATGCCTGATGCGCGCGCTGCAAGCGGGAGCGCGGTCGAGTTGTTCCATGAATGCCGAGCCTGCGACTGGCTCGTGCTCAAGCCCGACCTGCAGTGGATCGCAGGTCCCGGCGGCGACGACTCGCTCGACGACGCCTGGGTGCTCACGCTGCGCGCGCAACTCGACTTCTGACTGGCAGTCCCACGCCGGAGCAGCATCGTCGCGCGCTGCGGTCGAGCCCTTCCAGCGACGACAAGGTGCTCGAAGACGCTGAGGCGCTCGCCTTGCAGGCTCAGCTCGAATCCTCGCGTTCGAGGTGCGTCGAGTGGACGAGTGCGGGCGAACGCCCGCGGCGCGGGGCTTCTGCCAAGTTGAGGAGACTAGGCTAGACTTCAGAAATGCAACTTCGCTCGCAACGGGATCTTGCCCCCTTCGTCGCCACGGTCGCTCTCTCGCTGCTCCTCACAGGCGAGCTGCGCGCGCAGTCGTGTGGAAGCACGTTCGAGACGGACTTTCAGTCGAGCTTCTTGGGCGGCTGGGCGTGGGGCGGGCCGAGCCAGTCGATCGCGAGCGGTCCCCTGCCGCGCGAGGCGTACCTGCGCTCGGACGGACTCGACACGTTCGCACCGCAGCTGCGCACGTCGGGCGGCTCGGTGTTCACAGGCGACTACCGCGCACAGGGAGTGAGCGCGCTCAGCTGCGAGCTGCAGACCTTCGCCATCGACTTCCCGAGCTCGTGCCAGCGCCCGCTGGCACTGGTGCTCTCGAACAACAACGGCACGCCGTCCAACTTCTTCGACGACACGTTCGTCTACACGCTTCTGCCGGGCACGATTCCGTGCGTCGACGGACTCTGGCACGGCTACAGCGTGACCGTTCCGTCGCAGTCCCCGACGCTGCCGCCGGGCTGGGGTGTCGACCCGAACGCAGCGGGCACGGCCGCGCAAAACTGGAATCGTGTCATCACGAACGTGACGCAGGCGTCGTGGTTCTTCGGCGACCCGACGATGCTGTTCATCTTCCAGATGTGGAGTATCGGCGCCGACAACCTGCGCGTCGCCTTCGACGGCGGTGCCACCACGTATTGCATCGCGCAGCGCAACTCCGCTGGCTGCCAGCCTGAGATCTGGGCCAGCGGTTCGCCGAGTCTCTCGTCCTCGCAGCCGTTCGAGCTCCTCTGCCGCGGCGTCGTCAACCAGAAGTCGGGCCTTCTGTTCTACGGACTCGCGCCGCAGGCAGGTCCGTTCGCGCCGGGCCTCTTGTGCGTCGCTCCTCCGCTGCGGCGCACGGCCTTGCAGACCTCGGGAGGCTCGCCGAGCGGCAGCGACTGCAGCGGGACCTACTCCTTCGACCTCAACGGCTGGCTCGATTCCGGCGCGGATCCGGCCCTGCAGCCCGGAGTGGCGCTGTTCGCGCAGTACTGGAGCCGCGACCCCGCAGCGCTGGTCGGCAACGTGAACTTCTCGAATGCACTCGCGCTGCGCGTGTGCCCCTGACGAGCGCGCGCGCCGAGCTGGATCCGACCGCTAGCGGCCGGCGCGGATGCGCAGGGTGGCGAGCTCGTTCGAGCTGGGGAGATCGAGCGAAGCGCGGGCCGATTGCTCGCGGTGGTAGCGCGCGTCGTGGGTGAGCGGGTCGGCGACGAGCTCGCGCGTGAAGAGCGTTCGACCATCGGAGGCGAGGCCCTCGACTTGCACGGAGCGGCGCGCCGCGGTGCCGGGGAAGCGCGTCTGGAGGTCGAGCTCGAGGCGCGGGCTGCCCTGCTCGTCCCGCACACGCGCGTGGACGGCGCGCACACCGTCGCCGCGCTCGACTTCGAGGACGGGGGCGGAGGTCTGAGTGCTGGCGCAGGCCGTGACGAGCGAGAGGAGCGTGACGGCCGCGAGCGAGCGATGGGACAAAGCGTGGGTCTCCGAGGTGATCGCAGGCCGCCCATCGGCCTGCAACGAAAGCTAGCACGCCGTGCGAGCCCGAGACGCGGAAGCGAGCGCGGCTCTGGCCGAAGCACGCGCGAGTGGAACTTCTTTCGCGGCGAGCTGCGGCGCGCTCACGCGGCGCGCCCGTCGTGCGAGCGGACTGGGCAGTAGGCGGTGAGCACGAGCGCGTCTTCGATGCCCGCCTCGGTCCAGACCACCTTGAGCCAGATGCGGCGCGCGCCGGCGATCACGCTGGCGATCGACCAGCGGGCGCTGCCCTCGCCGCGGCCGGTCTGGAAGGGGTGGCGGAGCACCTCGAAGATCGCTGCGCGCGAGATGCCGCGCTCGGCGAGGCGTGCGAGCGCGTGACCCGTCCAATAGATGGTGAGGTCTTGAGGCAGGGCGAGCGGCGTCGATTCGGGCTGAAGCATGAGGGGGGGCTCCGGGCAGGTAGGTCAGGTGGCGGCGGGTCGGTCGGGGTCCTCGAGGCGGGATTTGGAGTCGGGAGTCGAGACGGGCCGGAGGGCCGACGTACGGGCCCACGGTGGCATGTCGAGACATGGGTCGCGCATGGGGTCGATTCCAGCGCCCGAGCGCGAATTCCGAACGTGGCGATGGTGCGTACGCCGAGCCGGTCGGGTCATTCAGAGGCTGCGGGAAGGTGCTTCCCGAGGGGGCGGGGCCGTCCGCGGACGCCTGCGCGCGGGTCGACCCGCCTGCGGAACACTTGATGGAACGCCTGTACAAGCTGCGTAGGAGCCGGGCAGGGGCGGTCGATAAGCTCCGCCAGCCTGCAGTCCCCCATGTCGCCCTTCGAGCTCGCCGTCCAGTTCCTCTTCCAGCTCGGGGCGATCCTCATCGTCTGTCGGCTCGTGGGGCTCGTGGCGGAGCGGCTCGGGCAGCCACCGGTCGTCTCCGAGATGATCGCGGGCGTGTGCCTCGGTCCGTCGCTGCTCGGCGCGCTCGCACCCGAGGTCAGTGCCTACCTGTTCCCGAAGGAGAGCATGAAGGTGCTCTTCCCGGTCGCGCAGATCGGGCTCTCGCTCTACATGTTCATCATCGGTCTCGAGTTCCGCGGCGACATCGTGCGCCAGCGCGTCGGGACTTCGGTGAGCGTGTCGCTCGCGGGTATGGCGGTGCCGTTCGGGCTAGGAGCGCTCTCGGGCTGGCTGATGTACCGCAACACGCAGCTCTTCCCCGAGTCGATCCCACTGACGGCGGCCATGTTGTTCATGGGCGCGTCGATGTGCATCACGGCATTTCCGATGCTCGCGCGCATCATCCAGCACAAGGGCCTGACGGGCACGACGCTCGGAACTGTGGTGATCGGCGCGGGCGCGATCGACGACGCCGCGGCGTGGTGCATGCTGGCTGTGGTCCTCGCGAGCTTCACCGGCGACTTCACGGACGCGGCGTTCTCCATCGGCGGCGGCTTCGGATACGCGGTGCTCGTGATGGGCGTCGTGCGGCCACTGCTGCGGCGCTGGGCGCGAGGGGTCGAGGAGCGCGGCAAGCTCTCCGACCGCGAGTACGCGATGTTGCTCGCGCTGATGTGCCTCGGCGCGTGGTGGACCGAGCGGATTCACCTGCACGCGGTGTTTGGCGCGTTCGTGATGGGCGCGGCGATGCCGCGCGGCGTGGTGAGCAAGTCGATCATCGCGCGCACGCAGCCGCTGGCGGTGGCGCTCTTCCTACCGCTCTTCTTCACGTATTCCGGCCTCAACACGCGCCTAGGCTTGCTCGATGAGAGCGGCCTGTGGCTGATCGCGCTCGGCGTGCTCGCCGCGGCGATCGTCGGCAAGGGCGTGGCCTGCTGGGGCGCGGCGCGCGCGGCGGGCATCTCGAATCGCGAAGCCGTGGGCATCGGCGTGCTGATGAACGCGCGCGGGATGATGGAGCTCATCATCATCAACATCGGCCTCGAGCGCGGCGTCATCTCGCCCGAGATCTTCGCGATGCTCGCGATCATGGCGATCGTGACCACGTTGATGACGAGTCCGATCTTCGAGCTCGTGCTGGGCGGCGGGCGCAAGCTCGATGGCGCGCCGCAGAGCAGCGCGCCGGCGCCCGAGCACGGGCACTAGAGACCGCGTGGATTTGCCAGTCGCATACGCGCGGCGACGGCCGCGCGAGCTAGCCTCTGTTCGCTCGCGCGCTCCTCGGCTCTGGAACTCCACTTCATGCTGCAACTCTTCGCCGTCTTCGCCCTCGCGCTGCCCGCACAAGACAACAACACCGTGGCAGGCGCGCTCGACCTCGCTGCGGGCACGGAGCTCGTCTACACGGGCAAGGGTCGCCACAAGGACGACACGTCCAGCATGGAGATTCCGTTCGAGACCCGCGCGGTCGTGCTCGGCACGAACGCAGACGGAAACACCGAGGTTGCGCTGTTCCAGCGCTATCTGCAGGGCTCGGGCTTCCGCGCCGGAAAGATGCAGACGATCCCCGCGAGCTCGCGCTACGAAACGATCGAACTCGGCGCGGATCTCCAGCGTGCGCCGCTCCAGAAGGGCATGATGCCGGGAATGATGGCTGGAGCGCCTGCGATGATGGCGATCGGCGGACTGCCTTTGCCTCCGGCGGGACT
>JBIKYW010000204.1:0-5986 GCA_044355055.1 Planctomycetota bacterium
GACGAAGATGCGCTGGCCGCTCGTCACGCCTTGCGCCACGGTCTCGACCGCGCCGCTGCCGCGCACTTGTCCACGCTCGATCACCGTGATCGTCGTGCACATCTCCGCAAGCTCCGAGAGGATGTGAGAGGAGAGCAGGATCGCCTTGCCCATCCCGGCGAGCGCCTTCACCAACTCGCGCAGCTCGACGCGCGCGCGCGGGTCGAGCCCTGCAGCCGGTTCGTCGAGGATCATCACCGCCGGGTCGTGCAGCAGCGTCTTTGCGAGACACAGGCGCTGCTTCATGCCCTTGGAGAGCGAGTCGATGTACTTCTCCCGCAGATCTCCGAGTGACGTGAACTCGATCGAGCGCTCGATCACCGCCGTGCGCGCCGCCCCGCGCAGTCCGTAGGCGCGCGCGAAGAAGTCGAGGTAGTCGTCGATCGAGGTGTTCGCGTAGGCACCGTACGAATCCGGCATGAAGCCGATGCGCCTGCGCGCCTCGCGCGGATTCTCCGTCACACTCACGCCGTCGACTTGCACGTCGCCGGTGTCGGGGAGCTCCAGCGTCGAGCAGATGCGCATCGTCGTCGTCTTGCCCGCGCCGTTGGGGCCGATGAAGCCCATGATCTCGCCGCGCGACACGCGGAACGAAACTTCATCGACGGCTTTCAGCGCGCCGAAGCGCTTGGTGATCGCGCAGACGTCGAGGGCGGTGGTCATTTCCAGACCTCCGCGTCGAGCGGCCAAACGCCGAAGAGCCGGTGGTCGCTCGCGAGCTCGGTGGTCTCGATCCCGCAGTTGTCGCGGAAGGGCGAGCGGTCGAGGCGCGCGAGGTAGCAGCCGACGGGGAAGTCGGAGATCTGCTCGCCGCGCAGGATGCCGAGCAGCGAGAAGGGATCGTTGAGCAGGGCCAAGCTCGGAGCGCCCGACAGCGCGAGCTTCGCGCTCGCGGCCGGCTCGACCGGTGTGGCGAGCGAATGCCAGTTTCCTTCGAGATCGCGCGCGAAGAGCTCCTCGATACGAGTTCCCAGCCCGTTCGTGATTTCGAACGTGTCGCCGTCGCGGCGCAGTTCGACGCGGCCGCGCGCGGCACGCTCGCTGATGGTGACGTGCTCGACCGGGATGCGCGTGGGAAGGTAGTCGCCGCTGAGGAGCGGCGCCGCGGGATTCTCGATCTCCATCGCGCGACCGAGCGCGCTGAGCGGACTCGAGTCCATCTCGCCCGGCAGGTGCACGTGCGTGCCCGCCTCCGGTCGCAAACCGGCTCCGGGGGAGAGCCCCGCGAACCACAGGCGATCTTCGATGCAGGCCGAGCGGTGCAGACGCTCGTCGAGGAGCGCCACCGAGGTCGACGCCGACTTCACATCGAGCCCTTGGAAGAAGATGCCGTAGAGCAGGAGTGCGACGGTGGTGACGAGCGCCAGCGCAGGAATCGTGATGAGCAACAAGACGGGGCGCTTGCGCTTCGCGATCCAGTAGAAGTTGAGCGGTCCGATCACGAGCGCGAACAGGATCAAGAGCAGTGCGAAGATGTGCCGCGGGATCGTGGCGAGGCCGGGGATCTTCGGGTTCGCTCCCGTGGTTCGACTCGTACCCGTCGCGCCCGGAGCGACGTCGTTGTCGCGGTTGGCGAGCTCGTAGGCCGTGTCGCGCAGTGCGCCATCATCGAACCACTCCGCGCTGTCGTGGAACGCGAGTGTTCCAAGGCCGCAGATCCGCAGCTGGCGGAAATCGTCGGGAAAGCGAAAGCGCTCTTCCATCCAAGGGGCCAAGGCGCCGCGCGCCTGCGCGAGCTTCTTCGCTGTCGGTCCGACGAACAGCGCGGTCCCGCCGCTGCGCACCCAAGCCATGAGGGGCTCGAGCTGCGCGTCCGGCGGCAGCTCGCGCCGTGCATCGACCACGACGAGATCGAGGCTCGTGTAGGCGCTCGCACTGCGCGGGAGGTCCGCAAAGCGAGTCAGCGCGATCCGCGCGTCGTCGTTGTTCCCGACGGTTCCAGTCGGACTCCACTGGCCGTTGATGACGTTTCTCGAGGTCTTCTCGCTCCACGCGGCGACCACGCTGGGTGCGACCGTCTCCTCGCTCACGGCGAGAATCGCGAGACGCTCCGGGGAACCTCCGATCGTGCCACCGCTCGCGATGTGCTGGTCCCCCCGATCCGATTCGAGCCGCAGATTCCACCCAGACTCCCAAGTTGCAACCGCCGGAAGGAGCAGCTCCGCGTTCACGCGCTCTCCAGGAGCGAGCGCGAACTCGGCGCGGTAGCGACAAGCGGACTGGAACGACGAAGTACTCCCCGCGAGCTTCAGCCGCTGGGGCAGCTCCGAGCGGTTGTGCGCTTCGAGCTGGACTGGCATCCAACCGCGCTGCACGCCCTCGGGCCAGACGTTGCGCACGCGGACATCGAGGTTGGCCGCGCTGAGCGTCACCGAGTTGTCGACTTGAACCGCCAGAGCGGGCGCGGCGAGCAGCGCCAAGGTGAGAAAGGCCGACTTCATCGTGCGCTACACGCGCTCCGGCGACTCGGGTATCGCAGCGAGCACGTCTTGCACGATGTCGGATCCGCGCACGCCTTCGAGTCGCGCGCGATAGTCGAGCACGAGTCGATGCGCGAGCGCCGGAGTCGCCACGGCGCGCACATCGTCGAATCCCACGGTGGGCTTGCCGCTGAGAAGGGCCTGCGCCCGCGCTGCTTCCGCGATGGCGATCGCGCCGCGCGGACTCGCGCCGTGCTTGACATACGCCTTCACTTTCGCGCTCGCATGCGCCGAGGTCGGGTGCGTCCCCTCGACGATGCGCGAGATCCAGCCCGCCACGGCGCGCGAGAGGTGGACGCGCTCCAGCGTGGCGAAGATCGCATCGAGCCCCGCCGCATCGATCGCGGGCCGGTGCTCGGGCGCGCGGCCAGCGCGGCGCGTGGTCAAGATTTGCTCCAGCGTGCTGCTCGACACCGCAGGGACCTCGACCTTGAAGAGGAAGCGGTCGAGCTGGGCCTCGGGGAGGGGATAGGTCCCTTCGAGTTCGATCGGGTTCTGCGTCGCAAGCACGAAAAAGGGGCTCGGCAGCGGGTGCGTCTCGCCCAAGACCGTGACGCGCCGCTCGGCCATCGCCTCGAGCAGCGCCGACTGCGTCTTGGGGCTCGCGCGGTTGATTTCGTCGGCGAGCAGAACGTTCGTGAACACCGGACCGGGTCGGAACACGAAGTTGCGCCGACCGTCCGTCTGCTCGAGCACGTGCGCGCCCGTGATGTCGCCCGGCATCAAGTCCGGCGTGAACTGCAGGCGGCGGAACGAGAGTCCGAGCAGGGCCGCGAGACCCTTTACCAGCTCGGTCTTGCCGAGCCCCGGCAAGCCTTCGAGCAGCACGTGACCGCGCGCGAGGCAGCCGACGAGCACGCGCCGCGTCAGCTCCTCTTGGCCGAGCAGCGTTCGATTGAGACCGTCGAGGATCGCACCCGCGCTCTCGCGCGCCTTCGCAACCTCCGCCGGAGAGGGCAACGTCGCTTCCGCCGTCGTCATCGCTGTGAACCATCCTTGCCGAAGAAATCGCGCACCGCCTCGCGGTGGTGCGGTGCGAGTCGGCGCTTCCATGCGCCGCGCCCTGTACTGGTTCCCGTCTCGACGAGTCCCGCGCCCTCCGCGTTCGGTGCCGCCTCCGGGGTCGCGGCGCCCACGCCGACGAGCGCCGTCGACTCCACATCGAGCGCAGCCGCTTCCGGCAGAGACTTCGACTCGAACTCGTCGGTGCGCCCTTCGGTCTCGCCGCTGAACCGAAGCTCGGCATCGCCGCGTCCGCGGCTCACGCCGCCCGAGCCCGGATTGGTTCCGGCCACGCCCACGGCGTGACCCTTCCCTCGGCCCTTTCATGTCCCGCCGGGCTGCTTGCATTCCTCGTCGCACTCGTGCGTGTCGTCGAACTCGTCGAGCGAGCCCGATGCCGCGAGCTTCGCGAGTTTCTTCGGATCGATGAGTCGACCGTTCGCGAGCTTTCCGAGCTGAGCTTCGAGCCCGCCCTTGAGCTCTCGGGCGAGCTGGGCGAGCTCCGCGGACGAGAGCGGTTCTCCCGACTGCGCCGCCTCTGCGAGCGCTTCCTTCAGCGCTCGCTCCGCATCCGGGGAGAGTTCCTTCGAGAGCCCCGCGGCCTCCAGCGTCTCCAGTGCACTCTTCAGCGCCTCTTGCGCCTTCGCCAAGCTCGGGTCACTCGCCGCGCGCTCCAGCTCCGCAAGCGCTTGTTGCGCCGCCTGCTCGGCGCGCTGCGCTTCTTCTTCGATGCGACCTTCGAGTTGGTCGAGGGCCTCATAGGTGCTCTCCGGATTGCCCGCTTCGGAATCCGCGCGCGCGGCCTCCAAGCGTTGCTCCAGGTCCTCTTCGAGCTCGGGTTCGAGCGCCAGCGCCTCCTCGAGTGCGTCGAGCTTCTCTTCGACGCGGGCGATCGCAGCGCTCGACACCGCGGGCGGCGGACCGATCACTCGCTCGGGTAACTCGATCCACAGGGCGAGTGACGCAAACGCGACCGCGAGGGAGAGCGGAGCGAGCAGCGCGCGCCACTGCGGCTTCGGCAGAGCGGCGAGCGCGCGCTCGAGTGCCTCCTCCGTTCGCGGCGTCCACGAACTCTGTCCCAGCTCGTCCTCGGTGACGACGAAGCCGCTCGCGTCCGCGTGGACGTCGAGCCAAGTGGCCGCACCATGGGCGCTCGGAACCTCGCGTCGCGCGAAGACGAAGGCGAGCACCGGAGCCGCCAAGGCGGGCGCGAGCAGCCACGCGGCCTCCGCGCGCTCCCAGTCCGCGAGCGCACGCGCCGCGAGAGCGACGGTCGCGGCGCCCGTGAGCGTCCAGCCGAGCCACGGTCCGCTGCGGCGCAGCCACGCCCGCGCGAGCGCGCGTCGGCGCAGCTTCGAGACGGCTGTTTTCAGCGTCACGGCCATGGACGAGATGCTAACGTCGCAGTCGATGGGGTTGCGAACTGCCACGGCGGCATTTTGCGTGCTTTTCGCGCAGGGTCCCGCTGCCGAGACCCCGCCCCGCGCGCTCGATTTCATCGAAGTGCGCGAGGGGACCTTGCCGCTCGTCTTGAGCGCGCCGCACGGCGGCACGGAGAAGCCCTCCGCCGCGGCCGATCGCACGAGCGGCGTCACGACCCTCGACGTCGGAACCCGCGAGCTCGCGTTCGCGGTGGCGGACGAGCTCGAGCGACTCCTCGCGGCTCGCCCCTTCGTGGTGGCGACGTCGATCCATCGCTCGAAGGTCGACCTCAATCGACCTGCCGACGATGCCACGGACTCTGCAGGTCTTGGCGCGGACGTCTGGCGCGAGTTCCACGCAGCGCTGGAGCGCGCAACCGCCGCCGCGCGCAAGCTGCGCGAGGGTCGAGCCCTCGTCATCGACGTGCACGGTCACGCGCACGAAGAGCCGCTCGTCGAGCTCGGCTTCGCGCTCGATGCCAAGCAGCTCGCCCTCGACGATGCGACGCTCGCCCGCGAGCGCTGGTTTGGCGAGGCATTGGTGGACGTTCCGTGGGTGCGAGGCGCGCAGTCGCTCGGTGCGCGCCTCGCGGAGGCAGGTCTCGGTGCTGTGCCGTCTCCCGCACGACCGCATCCGGAAGGGAAACCCTACTTCAACGGCGGCTACATCGTTCGCCGTCACCGCGCTGCGGACCTGCGCGCAGTGCAGCTCGAGTTCCCCGCGGTGGCGCGCTCCAAGGAGCGCCGCGTCGAGACAGCTCGCGCGGTCGCCCGCGCGCTCGCCCAAGTGCTCGCGGACTGGTATCCCGCGCCGAAACCGAGCGCCGAGACCTCGCCCGCTAAAGCCGCACGTTGAGCTTGCGCTCGCTTTGACCGCTCAAGGTGACCGGCTTGGTTTCCTTGCGGCCGTCGGTCGAGGTCACGATCACGCGGTACTTGCCGGGTGCGAGCGGCCCGACGCGCTGCTCGCGACTCGAGAGGCGTCCGGCCTGCAGGTCTTCGAGGAGCTGTGCGAGCGAGAGCAGGCCGTTGACCTGCCGCCCT
>JBIKYW010000009.1:0-18599 GCA_044355055.1 Planctomycetota bacterium
CCCGCGCGCCGTCGGGGAGTGCCTCGAGCGCATCGACCGTGAGCAGCCCACGCTCGGCGGGCACGAGGTTCGGGGCGCGCAGCGTGGCTCGAAGACGGCGAATCGGGCACTTCTGGTTGAGCAGGAGGGTCATCAGTGCGCTCAGCTCCGGCCGGTGCGGCGGCAGTTGGAGCGACGGCTTGGCGTCGGTGCCGAGGAGCTGCAGCTCGCGAAGGGTGTGCAGGTACATCGGGGTTCCTATCGAGCGCGCGCCGCGTCGCACGGGCTCCCACCTCGTTGGGAGGGACCGCCGACCGCAGAGCGCTTCCAGCTCGAAACTAGCGCACTCTTCGCACGCCCGGGGCCGCGAAGCCCAGTCCATGACACACTCCGCGGAGAGATCAGCTCGCGGGGGTCGCGCGCTTCACGCGGATGCGGTCCCCCACCGCGATCTCGCCGTCTCGCTCGACCACGCACAGCACGCCGCGTCCGCGCTTCCCTGTTCGAAATGCACGCGCGATGCGCTGGGTGTGCAGCTCACCGAAACGCGCGATGAAGCTCTTGCAGGGTCGGTGCGGGAAGGCGGTGACTCTCAGAACGGCACTGCCGAGCTCCAGCAGAGTCCCCGGCGGCAGGTTCGCCTCCGAGAGATCGAGGTCGACCTGCAGGTTGTCGCCCGTGAGCGGCGTGCGAGACTCGTCCCCATCGGCGACTGCTCGCGCGACGTGGATGTTGATGAGCGAGACCTCGCTCTCGGGGGCGCTGTGCTCGTGCACGGGCCAGCTGTCGCCTGTGACCCCGCACTTGGCGCGCACTTCGATCGACGGTGGCGTCGCGCGCTCTCCAGGCCCGGACCGAACGACGCAACGCACGACCGCGCCGTCCTCCCGCGGCGAGCGCGGCAGCGCATCAAACCATGCGTCGAGTTCCTCCGGCGATGCACGCATCTCGGGCGGAGCATAGCGGCGTCCGCCGAGCCCGCTCTCGCATCGAGGCCTCCGGTTGCGCTAGAGTCTCCCTCACCTGCATGCGCATCGCCGTGCTGATCGATCAGTGGTCCGAGAAGCCCGAGGACCACGACCCTGTCGCCGACCAAGTCGCCGCGGCCCTCCTCGAGGGCGAGCACGAGGCGATCTACATCGGCGTCCAAGGCGATCTGCGCAAGATGATCGCGGACCTCGAAGCGGCGAAGCCCGAGCTGGTGTTCAACCTCTGCGAGAGCTTCAACGACCACCTGTTCGGTGCGGTCGGCATCGTCGGCGTACTCGACTTGCTCGGCCTGCGCTACACCGGCGGCGGCCCCGGCGAGTTCTACATGCAGCAGGACAAGGCGCTCACAAAGAAGCTGCTCGCCTTCGACAAGATCAAGTATCCCGAGTTCGCGGTGTTCTCGCAGGACTCGGACTTCGAGACCGGCGGCAACCTGCGCATGCCGCTCTTCGTGAAGCCCCTGCGGCAGGACTCGTCGATCGGGATCGGCAAGGACGCGCTCGTGGACAACTTCCGCGACATGATGAAGCGCATCCTCGCGATCCACGACAAGATCCACGACTCGGCGCTCGTCGAGGAATACATCGACGGCCGCGAGATCTACGTCGGCGTCCTCGGAAACTCGATGCCGACGGCACTGCCGCCGGTCGAGGTCGACTTCTCGGGCCTGCCCGAGGGTGCTCCGAAGATCATGTCGAGCCGCGCCAAGTGGAATACGAAGAGCGCCGAGTACAAGGGCACCAAGTCGGTGATCGCCGACCTGCCGGAGGAGCTGAAGGCTCGCCTCCAGAAGGTCGCGCTCGACGCCTATCGCGCGCTGCGTGTCCGCGACTACGGCCGCGTCGACATGCGCCTGACGCCTTCGGGCGACATCTACGTGCTCGAAGTCAACGCGAGCTGCTACCTCGAAAAGGACAGCGAGTTCGCGACCTCGGCGCGCGTCGCGGGGATGAGCTACGTGCAGCTCGTCAACGAGATCGTCGACCTCGCCGTCGAGCGCCTCGAGATCCGCTGACGCGGCGCTGCGCGCGGCTCAGGGCAGATAGCTGCCTTGGTGCACGTGGTTCATGCCGAGTGCGGCGACGAACGTGGTGAGCGCGAGCGTGGCCTCGCGTTCGCGGGATGGGTCGACGGTGAGTCCAAGCACATCCGCGCGGTCCGCAAGGTGCCGCACCAGCGCGCGCGTCCGCTCGGGGAAGTGGCCTGTCCAGCGATACACGTAGGCCATCAGCTCGCGCTCCAGCGAGCGCACGAGCTTCGAAGCGCTCTGGCCTTCCCGCCCCGCCTCGGGCGCGAGCTCCTCGAAGATCGAGCGCAGCGCACCGTCGAGTCCATGCGGAAACTCGCCCTCGGGCTGCGCCATGTGCCCGTAGTACTCCTCCAGCGAGTAGCCGAGCTCCGCCACGTCTTCTTCCGTCGTCGCCTCGACGACCAGAGGCTCGCGCGTGCGCAGCTCCCCCATCACGCGCTCGCAGTACTCGAGCTTCGCGAGCGCCTGCGGCTGGTCCGAATACTCGTCGCGCCAGTCGAGCTTGGGCGTCATCCAGACGGCAAAGGTCTCGGCCCAGTCCTCGTCGGGGTGCTTCTGCGCGTACCAGCCGGGCAGGTGCCGCACATAGCGCCGACTGAAGGGCGAGGGACGATAGTCTTCGAGGTACGGCTGCGTGATGGGCCCGAAGAGCCGCACCCACTCGCCGTCGTCGTAGAGCTTGTAGGCATAGTTCACGACGTGGCCGAGCTCGTGGCGCAGATAGCGCAGCACCTCGCGCCGCCCGTCGCCTTCGAGCATCTGACCCTTGCGCGCGTGGAGGTCCTTGAGCGGCGCCTCCGCGAGATAGAACGGAATCGCGATCGCGATCGTGCCGGTCACGACGCCCCACTCCGTGGAGAGGTACAGGCGCGGTCGAACCTTGAGCCCGAGACCGTCGACCTCGCGCTGAAACTCGGCCACGACCGACTCCAGCGGCGTCCCCTCGATCTTCAGTCCGAGATCGCGGATCGGCCGACTGGACCAGTTGTGCTCGCGGAAGAGCTCGTCGCTGGCCATGGGGCGCTAGGCAAGCTCGCGCAGCTGAGCCAGAACCCGCCGTGCGCCGCCGCTGTCGAGCGCCTCGGTCGCCGCGGAGACTCCGTCGGCCAGCGTCATCGCCTTGCCAGCAGCCTTCATCATCAGCGCCGCGCCGAGCAGCGCCGCGCAGCGCGCCGAACCCAGCTCGCCCGCGAGCACCTGCGACGTGAGGTCGCCGCTTGCCGCGACGAGCGTCTTGTTGTCGCCGGTGCCGTAGCCCTCGTCCGGCGGCCCGAACATCGGCAGCTCCGGCTCGCCCTCGCAATCGAGGCCGAGGTCCGCAGGCTCGATCGTCAGCGGCACTTGGAAGCCCTCGGCGAGCTCGATGCCGCGCGTCTTGCGGCGCACCGACGGAATCACGCCGCCCTCCGGCCCTTGAACCGCGATCGCACGCGGATGGCCGAGCGCCGCGAGCACCTCGACGGCCGTTCCGAGCACCGGCCCCTGTTGCGCGCCGATCACGATCGACGCCTTGGGCGGCGCGATGAGCTTCTCGACCGTGGAGAGCGGGGTGCGAACGCCGATCTCGCCGCGCACGCGCCGCAACCCCATGAGACCCGGGAGCAGGCCCGAGGCGGAGACCGCCGCAAAGCCCGTCCGCTCGACCCACGACTGCGCTTCGTCGGCATCCCACGTCATGTCGAGGCCGAGGTGCTCGAGCACGCTCGCGCCGGTGAGGCCGCGCTTGGGCGGCACGCACCGATCCGTGATCAGAAGCACGCGCGCACCCGCGGCGGCCGCGATCAGACCCGCGGCGATGTCGAGCGGCGGGAAGTTGTCCGAGCCATCGAGCGGCGACGACACACAGACCAATTCGTCCATGCCGACGCAGGGCAGCTTGGCGTGATCGCGCGCGGCCTGCGCAAACGCGGTCACTTCCTCGACGGTCACGCCCTTCCAGCGCAGCGCGATCAGGAACGCACCGATCTGAATCTCGCTCTGCCCGCCCGCGACGATCAGCTCGAACGCGCGGTAGGCCTCGTCCCGAGTCAGGTTGCGGCCGTCTCGCTTGGCGGAGCCGAGCAGACGCAGGAGGTCGCGGAGCAGCATGGGGTGGGAAGGGTACGGGCGCGGACGCAGCGCGGCGGGCTCGATCGCATCGCACGCGCGTAAGTCATGGACAGGAAGGGACTTACCCTAGCGCCCCCGCGCGCGGTCGCAAGGGGGCCCAACTGCGGGGAAGCGGGGCCCGCGCGGCGATTAGGTGGGTGTTGGAGGGGACTGTGGAGATCGACGTAAAAGCCCGCGCCACAAAGACTTGTGACGCGGGCTGGATGTGGAGAAGCGGTGGGGAGACTGCGGGTAGGGGGCGGGTAGCCCCCCCCGCCGCGGTCTCAGCCGTCCTTGGGCTTGTCTTCCGGCTTATCTTCGGGCTTTTCCTCCGGCTTGGGGCCCTCTTCGGGCTTGTCGGCCGGAGTCTCCTTGGCGCCTTCGGGCTTCTCGTCGCTCTCGCCCTTGTCCTTGCGCTCTTCCGGAGCGAGCTGGTCCGACGGGCGCGGACGGATGTGCGCGTAGAACAGCTCGGCGGACTTGTCGTAGGCCACCTTGCCCTCGACCACCGTGTACTGCACGAGCGACTGGTAGTGCATCACGTCGCCGTCGAGCACGATCAGGTCGCAGTCCTTGCCCTTCTCGAGGCTGCCGACCTTGTGCGACACGCCGAGCAGGCGCGCGGGCACGATCGTGATCGACTCGAGCGCCGCCTGATCCGACAACCCGCCGCGCACGGCGAAGCCCGCCTCGATCGGTAGGTGCAGGATGTCGCGCCCCGCGATACCGCCGAGGTCGACCCCGGTCGTCGAGGGGATCACGCACACCTGCACGCCGCTCTTGTGCAAGATCGCGGCATTCTCGATGCTCGACCCGCCGTCGCGCACGAGCTGCTCTTCCTTGTCGCGGCGGTCGCGCGGCGTCACCACCGCGTACGCGCCGGCGCGGCCGAGCTCGTCCGCCACCGTCCAGCCTTCGACGCAGCCGTCGATCACCGGGCGGAAGCCGAAGCGCTGGGCAAGGCGCGCGACCTCGAGCAGGTCCTCGCGCGAGGAGGAGTTGAAGCGCGCCAGCACGCGTCCCTCGAGGATCGCGCGCGCGGTCGAGTCCACGCCGCTCGCGTTGGGCTCCTTCAAGTCCTTGTTGTCACGCTTCTTCTCTTCCCACTCGCGGTAGTCGCGCAGGTAGCGCGCCGCCTTGTCGAACTTCTCGACCCACTCGCGCTTGCCCGAAGGGTTCGAGTTCGTGAACGACAGGGTCGCGAGGTAGCGCTCGCGCAGCACGACATTCTTGATGTCGCGTCGCTTCAGCTTGAGCGCGGTGTTCGACTGTCCGGCCGTCGTGATGCCGCTCGCGAGCGCGAGCAGCATGCGCTGGTTGTAGGGGTCGACCGAGTCCGCGAAGTCCCCCGCCGCCATGCCGAACAGGCCGCTCGAGTTGATCGCGACGAGGCCGGGGTAGACGCGCATGCCCGTCGCGTCGAGGGTCTTCGCCTCGGCGGGCACCTCGACGTCGTGGCCGAGTGCCTCGATCACGCCGTTCTTGGAGAGCACCGTGGCCCCGCGCAGCACCGCGCCCGTCCCGGTGTAGACGTCTCCGCCCGTGACGGCGAACCACTCGTCCTTCTTCTCGTCCTTCTTGTCCTTGGCGGCCTCGTCCTTCTTGTCGTCCTTCTTCTCGCCGTCCTGCGCGAGCGCAGGTCGGGCGACGAACGCGAAGGCCGCAAGCGCGAGGACGCCGAGCGCACCAAATCGTTGAGCGAGCTTCATTCCTTCACCTCCCCAGACACGAACTCACCGTCGAGCATGACGGCCATGACCTGCGTGCTCGGCTCGAAGGGATCGCCGTTCAAGAACACGAAGTTCGCGGTCTTGCCCTTCTCGATGCTGCCGAGCTTCTTGTCGAGCTTGAGCACGGCCGCGGGCTCGAGCGTCACCGCCTTGAGCGCGAGGTCGCGCGAGAAGCCCGCGCCCACGATCTCGCCGACGTGGCGCAGCCACGCCGCGTGGTCGCCCGCCGTGTCGTTGCGCGGCTTGAACACGACCTTCGCCCCCGCGGCGGCCAGCTCGTTCGCAAGGCTGCGCTGGCGCATCGTGCCCTGCACGAGCGAGAGCTGCGGCTCGATCACGACGCGCAGGCCGCGCTTGCCGATCTCTTCTTTGACCTCGAACATGTCGATCTCGCGCGTCATCACGACGCGGAGCGCGTAGTCGAACTTGCGCTCGCCGATCGCGTCGAGCCAGTGCGCCCAGTCGGCCGCCTGCGACAGCGAGACGAGCATGCCGAGCTCGCCATCGCGCACCTGCAGGAACGGCTTGACCTTGGCGTCGGCCTCGGGCGGGACGAAGGCCTTGGACTTGTCGTCCTTCTTCTCCTCGGGCTTGGCCTCGCCTTCCTTCTTCTCTTCGTCCTTCTTCTCGGACGACTTGCCCTTGGAGTCCTTGTCGAACTTCTCCTTGGCCTTCTTCACCTTCTCGTCGTGCTCGTCGACCTTGGCCCACGCGTCGCGCACCTGCTTCTTCGCCTGTGCGTTCGCGCGGAAGTAGACCTTCAGGTAGGCGTCCTCATCGACGAGCATCTCCGCGAGCGTCGCGCCGTGCGGGCGCAGCGCCGCGGCGTGACCGGGAATGCCGGTGCCCGGCGGATAGAGGCCGATCGTCGTCACACCGGCTTCGAGCACCTCCTTGTAGTCGGGGTGGCGCGGGAAGACCTCGGGCGTGGGCGAACCCTCGGGGTTGAACTCCTGCCCCGCGCGGCTGTCGACGCCAAGGCGCGTGTAGCACGAGACGAGTCCGGGCATCACGACCCAGTCGGGGCGCTCGAACACCGGAATGCCGCGCGCCACGGGGAGGTCGGCCCCGACCTCCACGATCTGGCCGTTGTCGACGAGGATCACCGCGTGCTCGATGGCCGCGCCGGAGACGGTCTCCGCGCGTCCGACCTTGATGGCGAGCAGGCCGCCGGAGGGCTCGCTCACGCCGCCGAGGGCGGGCGCGAGCGCCAGAATGGTTGTGAGGATGGTCATGACGTTTTCTTCTTCTTTCGCTCGCGCCTAGAACCGCTGACGGTCCCGAGCGCGGTCGTACTCCAAGGTGCCTTCGATCCACACGGACTCGACGCGGGCGCGCGGATCGAGCGGGTCGCCGCGCCACAGGACGATGTCCGCGTGGCGGCCGGGCTGCAGGCTCCCGACCACGTGGTCGATACCGAAGGACTTGGCCGGATACACCGTGCAGCCCTTGAGCATCGCGTAGGGATCCGCGCCGTAGCGCGCGCCCATCGCGCCCTGCAGGAAGAGCTCTTCCTGCGGCATCACGGGCGCGTCCGTGTTGAGTGTGATCAGGTGGCCGCCCGCCTTCGCGTAGCGCTCGGGCGTACCGACCCACTCGCCCTCGGACTGGCGCAGGTCGAACGTGCGCGGGCCCAAGTTCAGCGGAATCCCGACGCGCGCGGCGTAGGGTGCGACCTTCCAGCCGTCAAAGCAGCCGTGGCTCAGCACGGGCTTCGTCTCGGGGTAGCGCTCGCCCCACATCTCGATCGTCGTGTGGACCGCATCACTGCCTGCGGTGTGGATGAGCACGGGCAGCTCGCCCGTCGCAACCTTCTGCAAGTTCGTGAGCGCGAGGTGCTCGCGGCCTTGCTCGTTCGCGGCGATCGCCATCTTGAGCGCGTGCTCGATGGTCCAAGCCATGCCCGTGCGCGAGGCGCCGAGGTCCGCGCGCCGCTCGGGGTTGTAGGCCTGTGCGACCTTCATGCCGCCCGGATCGCGCAGCACGCACTGCTCGTAGGTGCTCTTGCAGCGCGTCTTGTAGAGCACGCCGAAGCCGGAGTTGTTCGTGCCGCTGCCGGGGATTCCGAAGAGCGTCGTGACGCCCGCGGAGCACGCGCGCTTTACGTCGGCATTCGCCGGAACGATCGTCGGCGACGTGCGGTACTCGGGGTTCATCGCGAGCACCATGTCGTTGATGTCGCCCCAGCTGCCGGTCTGGATGTGCGAGTGCAGGTCGATCATGCCGGGCGCGGCCCACAGCTCGGGCGCGTCCACGACGTCGTAACCCTCGGGCACATCGACGCGCGGCCCCGCGTAGTCGATGCGACCGTTGCGCACCAGCAAGAGCCCCGGAGCGAAGACCTCGTCCGTCTCGTTGAGCGTGAACAGCTTGCCGCAGACGAGCGCGAAGCCGCTCTCACCTTCCGCCAAGGCGCGCGCCTCGCCCACGCCTTGCGGCGCAGCAGCGCCACGACGCTGCATCGCGCCACAGGACGCTGCGCAGACGGCGAGCGCGGCGATGGCGATGCGGCTCACCATTGGCGCGCCTCCTCCGTCGAGCGATAGACGAGCTGACCTTCGATGTAGACGCGCTGCACCCAGCTGCGCGGATCGGCGGGATCCCCCGTCACGACGACGATGTCCGCATCCTTGCCGCGCTCGAGGCTGCCGACGCGATTCGCGATCCCCGCGACGACCGCTGGGACGATGGTGAGTCCGCGCACGGCCTGCATGTCGCCGCCCTCGAAGCCGTACTTCATCGAAACCGCGGCCTGCAGCGGCAGTTCCTCGGCAGGCACGACGGGCGCGTCGGTGTTGAAGCCAATCTTGGAGAGGCCGCGGCGCTGGTACTCGCCGGCGCACGAGAGGATCGCGCCATCGGTGTAGTGTCGGCCCTCGGGCGTGTCGACCTCGCGCGGCCCGACGATGGCCGCGATGCCGAGCCGCTCGGCCTCCGGCGTGGCGAGGAATCCGCCCCACTCGCCGTGGTCGATGAACAAGTCGAGCCCGAACTCCTGCTTCAGGATGCGGATCGTCGCGTGCACCAGCTGGTACATCTGCGTGTGCGTCGAGATCTGCGTCTCGCCGGACGCGAGCGCGCGGAAGGTCTCGTACTGCGGGTCGACCGCCGGTCGCTCACCCTTGCCCTGCTCGTGCTCGCTCCAACGCCGCGCGTAGCCGAGGCCGCGCCGCACGCTGGTGCGGATGTGCCAGTTCATCATCGAGCGGCCCATGCCGTAGGCCCAGCGCGTCGGGTTGTCGCCCTGCGCGATCTTGAGTGAACCGGGGTCGCGCAAGCGCGTCTCCTCGAAGGTGTCGAGGCCCGTCTTCATCAAGATGCCCTGCCCGCCGATGTTCGTGCCCGAGCCGGGTATGTAGAGAATCGTGGTGACGCCCGCCGCGAGGCAGCGCAGCAGGTTGGGATTGCGCGGCACGACCGAGGGCGAGACCCGCAGGCCCTCGTTGGTCTGATAGACCATGTCGTTGATGTCCTGCGTGCCGCCGATGTGGCTGTGCAGGTCGACCATGCCGGGCATGAGCCACGCAGAGCCGAGATCGACCCACTCGTAGCCTTCCGGCGCGCGCTCCTGCGAGCTCGCGACGCGCTCGATCTTCCCGTCGCGCACGAGCACGAGCGCTCCGTCGACGACTTGCTCGCCATCCCACGACGCGACGAGTGCCTTGGCCGCCGTGAGCGCGAGACCCGGCCCGCCGACTTCGCCCGCGCGCTGCGCCGACGACACGCCCACGACACCGCACACGGCTCCGAGAGCCAGCGCGGTGCGCGCAAGCGCGTTCGTGGCAGCGAAGCCGTGCATCAGAAGCGCCGCGGCTCCAGCTTCGGGTCGTACACGACGCGCCCCTCGATGAGCACGAGCTCGACGTGCGAGCGCGGATCCGAGGGATCGCCCGAGATCACGACGATGTCCGCGTCCTTGCCCTTCTCGAGGCTGCCGACGCGGTGCGCGATACCCGCGGTGACGGCCGGAACGATCGTGTGTCCGCGCACCGCCGTCATGTCCGAGTTGTCGAGGCCGTACTTCACGTTGACCGCCGACTGGAGGAAGAGCTCCTCCTGCGGGATCACGGGGGCGTCCGTGTTGAAGCCCACCATCTTGTGGCCCTTCTCGACGTAGCCCGCGGCGAGGCCCTGCACCTTCTCGGGGTTGCTCGACACCCAGTCGATCATCGAGCGGCTCGGCACGTCGACGTTGCGCGGTCCGAGGATCGCGTTCACGCCCATCTGCTGCGCCACGCCCGCGTACAGGTAGCCGCCGAACTCGCCGTGGTCGATGTACACGTCGATCCCGAACTCACCCTTGATCATCAGGATCGTCATCATCACGACCTGCGCGACTTGGGTGTGCGTCGAGACCTGCGTGCGCTTCGCCGAGAGATCGCGGAAGAGCTCGAGGCGCAGGTCGCGCTTGGGCTTCTCGCCCTTGCCCGCCTCGAAGGCCTCCCAGCGCTTCGCATAGGCGAGGCCCTGCGTGAACATGTGCCGCAGGTGCCAGTTCTCCCACGTCTTGCCGACGCCGGAGAGGAAGCGCTCGGGGTTGCCCCACTGCGCGACCTTCAGCGAGCCCGGATCGCGGATCACGGCCTCCTCGTACTTCGGCAGACCCGTCTTCAGAAGGATGCCCTGCCCGCCCGCGTTCGTACCCGAGCCGGGGATGTAGAGCACCGCGGTCACCGCGCCGCCGAGCGCGCGCTTGAACTCGCTGTTCTCGGGGATCACCGAGGCGCGCACGCGGATCTCAGGATTGGTCACGTAGACCATGTCGTTGATGTCCATCGACCCGCCGACGTGGCTGTGCAGGTCGATCATCCCCGGCATGCACCACAGGGGCCCGAGGTCGCGCACGTTGTAGCCGACGGGCACGGCCGTGCTCTCGCGCGGCGCGACGAGCTCGATCTTGCCGTCGCGCACGAGGATCACGGCGTTGTCGACGACTTGTTCGCCTTCGAGCGACGCGACCAGCGCCTTCGCCGTGAAGAGCGCGAGCCCGGGGCCGCCCTTCTCGCCGGGAGCCGGCTGTTGCGCCGAAGCGACCTCTGCGCCGACGAGCAGCGCCGCGATCATCCACATGGAACGAATCATGGAGTGTTGTCTCCGCATGGGCCCGCTCAGCGGACCTCTTCCCCGTTGACGAAAGCGCGCAGCACGCGTGTCGAGGGCTCGAGCGGCGGACCGTCGAGCAAGAGCACGTCGCCATCGAGGCCGGTCGCGAGGCGACCGACGCGCGAGCCGATGCCCATCATGCGGGCCATATCCGCGGTGAGCGCGCGCAGCGCCGCGTCGGGACTGAGCCCGCGCGAGACCGCGTAGGCCGCAATCACCGGCAGCTCGGCCGCACCCTCTTCGGCCGCCGAGTGGAACCCGATGCCGACGCCCGCGCTGGCGAGCTCGACGTAGCGGTTGCGCACGCTGTCGAGGCCCTTGCCCTCTTCCGTGGCGAGGACCTGATGGCTGAGCAGCACGCCCGCGACCTTGCCGCGCAGCTTGTCCGCGATGCGCCACGCGTCGTCGGCGCCGACGAGCACGGGACGAATGCCCGCCGCCTCGAAGGCTGCGACGCAGGCGAGGATCTCATCTTCACGGTCGACATTGACGAGGATCGCCGCTTCGCCGCGCATCGCGCGACGGAACGGCTCGAGGCGCGGGTCGATGCCCGGCGAGCGCGGCTTGCCCTTGGGCTCGCTCGTCTCCGCGGACTTCTGCTTGCGCAGCTCGGGCGCCTTCACCTCGGGCAGCGTCTTGCTCGTGCGCTCGGCGTTGAACTTCGCCTCGTCGCCGCGAACCTCGAGGCGCGCGTCGAGCTTGCCGCCCTTCGCCTCGCCGCCGAGGTACACGAACCCGCGCGTGCCGAGACCGGCGAGCGCGAGCTTCTTGTCCTTCCACGTGCCGCTGAGCGCGACCAGCGTGGTCGAGACGCTGTCGCAGCGTAGGGTCCCGGTGACGGCGTCGCCTTGGAGCTGGAAGCGCAGGGAGATCGGCTCCTCGTCGGCGCCGGGGAGCGTGAGCTTGCCGCTCCACTCGCCGGTGACGGGGTCCGCCTCTTCTTCTTCCTTCTTGCCCTTCTTCTTGTCGTCTTTCTTCTCTTCCTTCTTGTCGCCGGAGGCTTCTTCCTTCTTCTCCTCCGCCGGCGCGCCCTTCTCGTCCTTCTTCTCGCCGTCCTTCTTCTCGCCGTCCTTCTTCTCGCCGTCCTTCTTTTCGGCGGCCTTGTCGTCCTTCTTCTCCGGCTGCGCGGGCTCCGCGGGCGGCGGCACCCACTTCTTCATGGCCTCCTCGTAGTCGGCCCACTTCTTGGCGTAGTCCTTGAGCTTCTCCAAGGTCTCGCGCACGCGCTGACCGGACTTCAGGCGGTTCTGATCGGTCCATTGCACGCGCAACGCCGCAGGATCCGCGATGATCGCGGCCTCGACGTCCTCGGCGGCAGGCTTGTAGGCGAGCATCGGCACGCCCGCTTCATTGACGCCGCGCGGCGACATCATCACGGTCGTGACGCCAGCGCGCGCGACGAAGCGGTCCGTCTCGTCGCCGCTCTCGACGATGCGCGCGAGCTTGAAGTCCGCCTGCGGAACGCGCCCCGATCCATTGAGGCCGAGGAAGCCGAGCGCGTCGATCATGCCCGGCATCGCAGCCGCGGCGCGCACCACGGTCGCACCGGGCGGGTGGCTCACGCGCCGACCAACCTCGGAGATCCGACCGTTCTTGAGCAGCATCTGGCCCGGACGAAGCACCTCGCCGTCGCCGACGTAGAGCTCTTCGACCTCGACCACGACCGAGTCGGCCGCGGGGCTCTTCCACGCGAGCTCGCCGCCGACCCACGTCGCGACCACGCCGCTCGTCGCCGCGAGCGGCGCGCCCGTGAAGACGCACACGTCACCGCGCTTGCCGACCGTGAGGCTGCCGACCTTGTCGTCGACGCCGATGGCCTTGGCCGCGCCGAGCGTGATCGCGCGCAGCGCGAGCTCCTGCGACAAGCCGCCGCGCGAAGCGAGCTGCGCCGCGAAGCGCAGGTCTCCGGCGCGCAGGCCCGAGTCCGTCGCGATCGCGAGCTCGACGCCCGCCGCCGCGTACTTCGCCGCCGCGTCGTACACCGGCCAGCTCGCGTCCTCGCCCTTGCCGAAGTCGCGACCCGCGCTGTCCGCGGCCGCGTCGACGGTCACGATGACCGGAACCTTGGCGGCCGCGACGTCCTTCGCGAGCTCGCCCGCGCCGCTTCCGCCCTCGATCACCAAGGGCAGCTTCTCGCGCTTGGCCCACTCGAGCAGCACGCGCACTTCTTCGGCGCTATCCGCACCCATGCGCCACGGCGTCGGCACGCCCATCAGCTCGCGCAGCGTGGCCGCGGTCTGCGGACCGTAGCGCCCGTCGTCCTTGACGCGGCCCTTCGCGCGGGCGAGCAATTCGTCGAGCGCGAGCACCGCGCCCATGGCCGACCCGGGGAGCTGCTGCTCCACGAGACCGAGGCCGACGTCGATCGTCGCCGGAACCGGCGGCTCCCAGAAGCCGGGGACGCTGCGCGCCGCGCGCGTGATCGTGCCGTGGATCGACGCGCTCTCGTCGAGCACGCGCTGCTCCGAGTCACCGGCGAGCTGCACGACCGCGCCCTGACCGCCGACCAAGCGCGCGCGCGCCGGTGCGACGTAGGCGGTGGTCACGCCGCTCATCAGGTCGATGAGGTACGCGTTCGAGTACGTGTCGAAGTTGTCGATCGCGCGCACGGCCGGATCGGCGGTGCGGGTCGAGCCCTGCGCCGCGCCGTAGGCCGAGCCCGCGGAGACGAGGCCCGGCGCGAGCACCGCGTCGGGACCGTAGTCGACCACGTGGGCGCCCGCGGGCACGGCGACGTCCTTGCCGACCGCGACGATCAGGCCGTCGCGGACCACGATCGAACCGCCACCGGTGATCGCCGCCGAGCCGTCGACGGTGTGGATCGTGCCCGCCTTGAGCACGACCGTGCCGCCGCCCGCGTGCGCGAGCGACGCGAGCGCGAAGGCCGCGAGACCCGCGGCCGTGATGCGTGCCGAGAAGCTCACTTGTCGTCCTCCGAGTCCTCTTCGCCCTTGTCCTTCTTCGCGCGCTCTTCCGCGAGGTGCTTGGCGTGCTCCTCGGGATCTTCACCCTCGCAGCACACGACCTTGCGCGCGTCGCCGAGCAACGCCGCGCCCATCGCCTGCGTGTTCGCGGGCGCTTGACCGCCGACCAAGTGCTTCACGCGCACGTCCTTCGAGCGGTCGTACACGTCCTTGCCTTCGATCACGACGCGCTCGACCCACGAGGTCACCGAGAGCGGATCGCCCGAGCAGAGCAACACGGTTCCGAACTTGCCGACTTCGAGCGTGCCGAGCTGCTTGCCGAGCCCGAGGATCTCGGCGGGCACCGTCGTCACCGCCGCGATCGCCTCGGCGCGCGTCATGCCGCGGCCGATGCACTGCGCGGCTTGGAACCACAGCGACTCCGTCGTCGGGTTGGCGCTCGCGAGCGCGAAGCGCACGCCAGCCTTCTTGAACTCGCCCGGCACGAACACCTCGCGCTCCTCGCCGGTCAAGGGGTCCGTTTCGACGTACATCACGCTGCCGTCGAGGATCACCGGCACCTTGGCCGCAGCGACGGCGCTCGCCGCCTTGTAGCAGGCGGGCGAGAGCACCAGCGTCGTCTTCGAGAGGAAGCCGTTCTCCTTGGCAACCTCGAGCGCGGTGTGCACGTCCATCGGACGACCGCAGTAGATGAAGGCCTGGAGCTTGCCCTCGACGAGGCCCAGCAGCGGCACGAGCTTCTCGTCGATCTCGCCGCGCGGTACGAGCTCCAAGCCCGTCACCTTCCACGCCGAGCCTTCCATCGCCTTGCCCTTGGCGTTTTCGCCTTCGAGGTCGCGGCCCTGATAGAGCGCCTCGCGGCGCGCGCGGTCGCTGCCCTCCTTCTTCTCGGCGACGAGCTGCTCGAGCGAGCGACGCAGGTCCGAGAAGGCGCGGCGCAAGGTCTGCGCCTGCGTGGCGGCGGAGAAGCCCGTCTTCGGGCTCGCCGAGAGCTTCACACCCGAGGGGATGCGCACGATCATCTCATCGACCGTGAGACCCATGGGGCGCACGACCATGCCCTGACCGGCGATCACGCAGTTGTTGCCCTGCTGGATGTTGATCGTCGTGACGCCCCAGCGCAGCGAGTCCTCGAAGTAGAACGACACGGGGTCGATCGAGTCGCGCACCGAGAGGAACGGCGCGATGTCGAGGTTCTCGTTCGGACGGTCCATGCCGCGCGCGCTGTGCGCCTCGACGTAGCCGGGGATCGCGACCAGCTTCGGCGCGTCGATCACGACCGCGTCCCAAGGCACCTTGACGTCCTTGCCGATGGCGGCGATGCGACCGTTCTCGATCACGATCACGCCCTGCTCGATCTCCGGCATGCCGGGGCCGGCGAGGATCTTGCCCGCCTTGATGGCGAGCTTGCCGTCGGCGAGGGCGGCGGAGGCGAACAAGCAAGCGCCGAGCGCGATCGCGGCGACGCGGGTGGTGGTTTGGATGAGCTTCATGGTGAGTGTGAGAGCGAGAGGGGCTACTTGTTCTGGGTACGCGGATCGAGGACGAGGCGCCCGTCGACGAGGACGCCGATGACGGCCGACGTGGGCTCGAACGGCGGACCGCTCCAGAGCACCAAGTCGGCGTCCTTGCCGGCTTCGAGGCTGCCCACGCGCTTGTCGATGCCGGCGATCCGCGCGGGGTTGATGGTCACGGCCGCGAGCGCCGCGTCGAAGGAGAGCCCGCCGCGCATCGCGTGGCCGGGCTGGTAGCACAGGCGCTCGGAGACCTCCGCGGCGCCGTGGCCGGAGAGCGCGATCGTGACGCCGCGCTCGGTGAGCACCTTGGCGGTGTCGAGCGCGAAGAAGGCGCTCTCCGTCGTGCGACCCGTGGCGCTGAACGGCGGCAAGATCGCCGCGGTCGCGCTGCGCACGAGCAGGTCGGGCTCGCGCCACGCCTCCGCAGCCGCATCGACGACGAGCTTGAGCTTGCCGAGGCCCTCGCGCGCGAGCTCTTCCTTCAAGAACACCGCGGTGCGGATGTCCTGCGTGGTCCACGTCTGGATCACGAGCGGCAGGTCGCCCGAGAGCGCCTTCTGCAGCTCCAGCGTGCCCGGACCGGCGAGCGACTTGTCCTCGCGCGCCATCGCGGCATCGAAGAACGCCTTGCGCCACTCCCACTCGACACCCATGCGCGTCGTCGGGCGGCGCGAGTAGAAGTCGTCAGGGCGGCCGAATGCGGGGTGGTTCGAGGCGCTCGGCGCGGAGCCGATCGCGCCGTAGAGCGCGCTGTCGGCCTTCACGGTGCGCGCCTTCGCGTCGTCGCCCGCGGTCTTCACGACCACCGAGAGCCCGCCGATCACTTGGCGCTCGAGTGGGTTGATCATCACCGTGGTGACGCCGCTGCGCGCCTCGCGCTTCCACGCCTCGTCGAACCAATCGAGCGCGATCGCGATGCGCTTCTCGGGCGTCACCTCGCGCGACTGCTCGATCGAGGAGACATCGCGCTCGATGCGCACCGACAGGTCGATCAGGCCCGGCGTGACCGCGTAGCACTCGAGGTCGCCGCCGCCGCCCTTGGACACCGAGCGGATCTTGCCGTCGGCGACGGTGACCTCACCGCCCTCGATCGTCTTGCCGGTGCCCGTGTACACGCGCTCGGCCGAGATGGTCCAGTCGTTCCGCGCCTTCGAATCGTCTCCGGCGACGAGAATCGTCGCCGCGCACAGTGCAACAAGGCTCAATGGGCACCTCCGGTCTGGCGCTCGCCAGCGATGAACACGCTCTCGACCTTGCTCGCGAGCTCGAGCGGGTCCGCACTCCACAGCACGATGTCCGCGTCGCAGCCCGCAGCGAGCTTGCCGACGCGCGATGCGACACCGGCCACCGCGGCCGCCGTCGTGGTCATGCCTTCCCACGCGAGCGCGGGATCGAGCCCGGCGCGCACGCACATCGCCGCACTCAAGCGCAGCGAAGCCTCCGGCACCGCGGGCGCTTCGAGTCCGAAGGCCACCGGCACGCGCTCCTTGCCGAGCGAGACGACCGACGCGAGCACGCGCTCTTCGGTGCCGATTCCGAACGGACCGACGACCACCGCGAGGCCGGACTTCTTGATCTCGCCCGCGAGCTCGCCGGCGAGCGGCGCGCGCAGCAGCGCGCCTTTCAGCTTGTGCTTCGTCGCAAGGTCGAGCGCGCGTGAGATCTCGTCGCGCGAGAGCGCGTCGAGGTACACGGGGAGCTCGCCGTCGCCAACGCGCTCCCACACGCCCGTCGGCTTCGCGAGCTCCGTCTCGATCAGCTCGAGCGCGGCCGCGTAGCTCGTCGGGAAGCGGTTGGAGCGCAGCGCCTGCGACGACAGACCGAGCTGCAGGTGCCCGTCGCGCGCGAGCGTCGTGTGGCCGTCGGTCTTGACGACCGTCGTGATGCCGCTCGCGACGTTCGCAGGGCTCAGCGCGACGACCATCGTCGTGATGCCTTCCGCGCGCGCCCGCGCGAAGTCCGCGTGACCGAGCGCGACGACGTCCGCCGCACGCGCTTCCGCGGTGAACGGCCGCTTGGGCTCCAGCCCTTCGCCGCCGAGCCCGCTCCACGTCCGCGCAGCGACGAGGCCGGCGCTCGCCCAGCCCTCGTGCTCGATGACGTCGGAGCCGAGCTCGCCCGCACCCTTGGCGTCTCCGGCGTAGGTCACCTTGCCGTCTTCGACCTTCACGACGCCATCGGCGATCACCTTGTTGCCATAGAGGCGCAGGTGCGCGGCCTTGAGCGTGAACGTGTTCGAGCCGTGGGCTGCGGCAGGAGCCGCTTCGCCGCCCGGCGCGAGCAACGCGGCGGAGAGCAGCACGGGAGAGAGCAGCGTCGAGAGCATCACTTCTTCACCTCCCCGACGACGAGCTCGCCGGCCGAGAGCACATAGCGGACCGAGGTCGTGGCGGCGAAGGGATCGCCGTCGAGGACGAGCACGTCGGCCGAGCGGCCGAGCTCGAGGGTGCCGAGCTTGTCGCCCACGTCGAACACGCGCGCGGGGCGCGTCGTCAGCGCGGCGAGCGCGACGTCCTTGGGCAGACCGTGGCCGACCGCGAGCGCGGCGAGCAACGGCAGGTCGCGCGAGGCGAGCGGGTCCATCGCACCGCTGCCGAGCAACACTTCGACGCCGGCGTGGTGCAATTCGGCGGCCAGTGCGAGGCTCGCGCCGCGGTACTCCGGCGGCCTCTGCACGCCCATCGGCACCGGCCAGACGATCACGGGGATCTTGCGCTCGACGAGCAGCTCGGCGCACTGCGCGGCCTCGCTCGCACCGGCGAGCACGAGGCGCAGGCGGTCAAAGCGCTTCGTACCTTCGAGCAGCGCGCGGATTTCCAGCGCGCGGTGCACCTCGACCACCAAGGGCAGCTCGCCCCCGGCGATGCGCGCGTAGATCTCCTTGTCCTCGTCGAAGCGCGGCGCCTTGGGCTTCTTGTCTTCCTTGTATTCCTTTTCCTTGAACTCGTTGCCCTTGTCCTTCGCCTCGGTCTGGGCCTTCTCGCGGTCCTTCTTGGCCTTCTTGAAGCCCTCGTCGAGCTCCTTCTGCTTGTCCGCGAGCTTCTTCTCCCACTCGGCGAGCTCGTGGCGGTACTCGTTGGTCTCGATCAGATAGCCGTAGCCGTCCGCGATCGCTCCGACGACGCGGTCGACCGCCGACACGCGCTCGAACACGTCGATCGTGCGGCCGTCGCGCGAGACGCCGATCGCCGTCGCGCTGCACGCATCGGGGATCACGACCGTCTCGGCGAACTGCTTG
>JBIKYW010000407.1:0-3699 GCA_044355055.1 Planctomycetota bacterium
CAACGCCTCTGCGCGCTCGCGACGCGGCGCATCGGAATAGAGCGTCCGATGAAGCTCCGCCGCCGTCTGAAGCGACGCGGCCATGGCATCGAAGCTGCCGCTCTTCACGGCGGTCGAGAGCAGTTCCATGCGCTGATCGAACTGCTCGGGCGTCGAGCGAGACGCGACGACGACCTGCACGGTCTGGATCTCCGCTTCGCCGACGCGCGCAGTGAGCTTTGCGACGGCCTCGGTGTCGCCGAGCCAGTAGCACGCAGCGGCAAGGTGCGCCATCACGCGCTCCGCCTGCCATTCTTGTGTGGCCTGCAAGTCGCGAACGGCTTGTTCCGCAAGAATCAGGGTCGCTCGGGCGGCCTCGGTTCGTTCCTTGCGAGCTTGATGGAGAGCGATGTCCGCGAGGGCCTGCGCCTTGCGCCAGTCGGTGATCGCAAGCGCGTAGCGCTGCGCTCGGTCAGGCAAGTCGAGTTCCAAGCAGGCTTGCACGATCGACTCCTGCGCGCGGTTTCGATTGCGCAGGTGCGGCACCTCCGGCATCGCCGAAACCGAATCAAAGGCGAGCTGCAGGAGCTCGGCCTGCGGATCGGAAACAACATGGGCCGAAGCGGGCTCCGTCGCTTGAACCCGCGGTGCACGGCCAAGGTTCAGCGCCAGCGTGAGAGCGAGAGTGCAAAGCATGGAGCGTGTGCGATTTCTTGGGAACCAGCGACGCTCCACGCCCGCGTTTCCGCAGACGTGGAGCGTCTCTCAAGTCAGTTCAGGAGCCGTTCGATCACGGCAGGAGCGTGAACTCCAGCGCGTTCGACAGGTGCGTCGTCTTCGGCGCCGGCGGATCGCGGAACCAGCCCTGGGCCTGGTAGACCTGACCCGCGACGCGCGGATTGCCGACGGCCGTCGGAGCAGCAGTCGCCATGTAGGCGTTCCAATCGACCGAGAGCTCGCCGTTGCAGGAACCAGCGGCGCCGCCGGTGTTCTGCGCCGGGATGCGCTGGGTCGGAGCCTTGACGCACAGGAAGCTCGAGCCCGTGCCCCAAGCGGCGGCCGAACGACCGCTGATGCTGTAGAAAAGCAGACCCTGCTTCTGACCTTCGACGTTGCTGACGAGCAGCGTGTAGCCCGAGTTCGCCGAGGCGCTGGGCGTGCCGATCGCGGTCATCGTCGCGTTGCAGCCGTTGCTCGTCGTGCCCGCGGTGCAGTAGGCGACAGTGCTCGTGACCGGCGTCAGACCGAAGGCCGAGGTGGCGGTCCAGCCGTCGAGCCAGTTCTGACCCGGGGCGAAGGCGCCGCGGTAGCTGGCCGAGGTGAAGAAGCCATCGTTGGGGGCGGAGGCGACGCTCGCGAGGGCATCGGCCGCCGGACGAGGATCGAGGCTCAGGACGGGGAGCATCGTCTTGCCGCCCTTGACCACCGGGCTACCGCGCGTGATCGACACGATCGGCTGCACGGTCGCCGTGACGTTGTTGGCACCGGCGAGGAAGACGCCGCGCGCGGTCGCCTCGGTGTAGGCGGTCGCGAAGAGGTTGCGGAAGAAGACGCTGTCCGTGAGCTCGCACAGGTTGCCCGAGGTCTGGACCGTGTAGAACGCGGCCGGGTTCGCCGGAGCGTTGACCGTCGACGTCGTGGTGTACGCCGTCGTCCAGAGGTTGGCCCACGTGGTCGTGCCGTTGAAGCCGTAGCCGCTGCCGCCGTCCCCGTCGACGTTGTCGTTCTGGACGAGGCGCTCGCCGAGGTCCATGAACACGCTGTTGCGGATCTGGACGCGGGCACCGTCGCGCCACGCCGTGCCGTGGTCGCCGTCGATCGGCTGGCCGATCACGGTCATGTTGTAGAGGGTCGAGGTCGTGACCGGCTGCCAGTCCGAGTTCTCGGCGCCGTCCATCTCGATGGCGTTGTCGCCGACGCCCGAGCCCTGCGCCGCGTTGGCGCTGTGGCCCTGCACGATCAGGCCGAACTGGGCCTTGCCGCGCCAGCCTTGGTCGATGTCGAGGCTGTCGTCACCGACATTCCAGATCGAGAAGTACTTGAGGTTGACCGTGCCGCCCCAGATCTCGATGCCGTCGTCGACGTTGTTGAGGATCTCGACGTGGTGGATCTCGGTGTTGCGGCCGATGCCGCCGAGCGAGAGGCCGTTGAGCTCGTTGTTGAGGCCGACCACCTTGCCCGCGTAGCGGATCGAGACGTAGCTGATCGAGCCCGAGTCGTCGTCGTCGTTTCCGCCGCCGTAGAGCACCTTGGTGTCACCGGGGAACTGGGCGACAAGACCTTCCATCGGCGCGAAGTTCGCGGCGTTCGGCGTCGCGGTGTTCGGCGTGGTCGTGCCGTTGACGTTCTCCGAGACGTAGCCCGCGCCCATGATCGTGAGGTTGCCCCACTCGTTGGCGCCTTCGCGGTACGTGCCGGTGTGCGGGTTGCCGGCGACCCACGTGGCGGTGTCGGCCTTCGAGGTCATGATGACCGGGTTCGCGGCGGTGCCGTTGACGAAGATCTGGGCGCCCTTGCAGACGGCGAGGCTGCCGCCAAGGTTCGTGGTGCTCGCGATGACCGTGCCCGCTTCGATCGTCAGCGTGGCGCCGGGGAGCACGTAGATCTGCTGCTGGATGTTGTAGACGTTGTTGGCGGTCCACGTCGTGGAGGTGGAGATGTTGCTCGTCACCAGCACTTCGGCGGCGCTGGCGGCGCCCGTCATCACGACGGACGCGGCGAGGATGGCTGCGATTCTCATGGGTGTTGTCCTGGGGGTGTCGTTGAGGGTCTGTTTCACGGGGGCCGAGGGCTCTGCCCCCATGCCGATTCACGTTGTGCGCTAGAAGCTAGGCGGAAGGCCGCGCCGACCCGTGAAGACCACGTGAAGGCTCCTCCAAGGTTCGGGAGGCTCCGTCCGGAGCGCCTGCGATGTGACTCAAACCCTTATCCACACTCCACTTGTGATGCAGCGGCCCGCCTTGCCTGCGGCTCGCATCGACGCTTGCGCTCGGTTCGCAGGCACGTTGCGATAGCGCTCCATGTCGCGCCTTCACCGCCTCGGCGTTTGCTCTTGGTCGCTCCAGCCGACCTCCCCGACCGACCTTGCCCACAAGCTGTCCGAGGTCGGGGTCAGCACCTGCCAGCTGCACCTCGACCCGCTGCGCGAAGGCGCGTGGGACCCGGCGCAGACTCTCGAGGCCCTGTGGGGCGCGGGCATCTCGGTGCTGAGCGGCATGATGACGCCGCACGGCGAGGACTACTCGACGCTCGACTCGATTCGCGCGAGCGGCGGTCTGCGTCCCAGCGAGCACTGGCAGCGCAACCTCGAGATCGCGAAGGGCGACGCAAGAATCGCGCGCTCGCTCGGCCTCTCGCTCGTCACCTTTCACGCCGGCTTCCTCCCCCACGACGTGCGTGACCCCGAGCGCGCGGTGCTACTCGGGCGACTGCGGCAAGTCGTCGACGTGTTCGCCGATCAGGGCGTGCACCTCGCGTTCGAGACCGGTCAGGAAACTGCGGACACGCTGCTGCACGCGCTGGCCGAGCTCGATCGTCCGCGGGCCGGAGTCAACTTCGATCCCGCGAACATGCTGCTGTACGGCATGGGCGATCCGATCGCCGCGCTCGGGTTGCTCGCACCGCACGTGCGCCAAATCCACATCAAGGATGCGCGTCGCACCAAGGTGCCCGGAACATGGGGCGAGGAGGTTCCCGTCGGCACGGGCGAAGTGAACTGGA
>JBIKYW010000205.1:0-5943 GCA_044355055.1 Planctomycetota bacterium
ACAAGTACGATCCGATCTCGACGAACGAGTTCTACTCACTTGCGGCGATGTTCGGACGGATCGATGAGAACGGCCTGAAGCCGTACGCCCTGCCGGTGAATGCGCCCCCGCCGTTCGTGCGGCTGTCGACCTCCGAGCAAGCTGCGCGCGAGAGAGAGCTCCGGAGCACGCTGCACGAGGCGGAGCGAGCATTCGTGCGCGAACGAACTCGGATCCTCGAGCAGACGCTGGCCGGATCGCGAGGCACGCTTTCAGCGCCACTCGCACCGCCACCTCTCGCGCACTATCCCCTCGACGTGCTGACGGACGGACAAACGCCGAATCGCATCGAGGCCGGGAAAAGCGCGAGCACCGATCGACACCGACCCGAGCAACTCGGACGCGTCGTACTCACCGAGGGACGCAGCGGCATGGCCGCGCACTTCGACGGCGATGGCGGACTTTGGCTCGACGGCATCTCGGGCGTGGGCCGGCACGACGAAGTGAGTCTCGCGATGTGGGTGCGTCCCACGGAACGCAACGCGCGCGCCGCACTCGTCCACACGTCAGGGTTCTACACACAAGATGCCGATGCCTCGGGCATCGAACTCGAGCTTGTCGAGGGTCAGTTGCGCTGGAGCGCGATTCACCTCTGGCCGGGCTCTGCGGCGAGCGTCCACGCGCAAGACCCGCTGCCGCTCGATACATGGACGCACGTCGTCGCTACCTATGACGGTTCCTCACGAGCGGAGGGCCTCAGGCTGTACATCGACGGCAAACAGGCTACCGTCGACATCGTGCGCGACGAGCTCGACGGTCCGCTCGCCGGTCACACTCTGGAAGTCGGCTCGCGCTCGCGCGGTAGCGGCTTTCGGGGCGGTTCGCTCGATGAACTTCGCGTATGGAGACGCTCGCTCAGCGCAGCCGAAGTTCACGCGATCGCCCGTGCGGACGGACTGGAGCTGCCACCTTGCGGTCTCGCCGCGCTCGCGGAGCACGTCGTCGACGTCCTCGATCCGGAGATCGCGACCCGTCGCGATGCAGTTCGCAGGGTGCAGCGGGACCTCGCTGCGCACTTGGATCCGATTGCGACCTTCGCTTGCATGCGGGATTCTCCGCGAGCGCCCGCGACTCATGTGCTGCGACGCGGTGCGTACGACCAGCCCGATACGACGCGGCCGATCGAGCCGGGCGCCGTGGAGGCCGTATTGCCCTTCGATCCGAGCTTGCCGCGCGATCGCATGGGGCTGGCGCGTTGGATGCTCGATCCACGTCATCCGCTCATGGCGCGCGTCGCGGTGAATCGACTCTGGGAACAGGTGTTCGGACGCGGGCTCGTTGCGTCGAGCGAGAACTTCGGGATGCAGGGCTCGTTCCCGTCGAATCGCGACGTGCTCGATTTGCTCGCCTACGACTTCGTGCATGGCGACGGAACGCGTCTGCGTGCATGGGACACTCGCGGAATGCTGCGCCGCATCGTGTTGAGCGCGACCTTCCGGCAATCGTCGACTTGCAGCGCGGGCGAGCACGCCGCAGATCCCGACAACGAATGGCTCGCGCGCGGACCCGCGACTCGCATGAGCGCCGAGATGCTGCGCGACAGTGCTCTGCTCGCGGCGGGCATCTTGGTCGAGCGCGTCGGCGGTCCCTCCGTGCGCCCTTGGCAACCCGAGGGACTCTGGGGCGACGCGGGACAGGGCGGCGGTTACTCGCCCGACGTCGGCGAAGGCGCCCATCGCCGCAGTCTCTACACGTTCCGCAAGCGCACGGTTCCGGTGCCCGACATGAGCACATTCGACGCGGGCTCGCGCGAGGTGTGCCAGCCCCGACGCGGTGCGACGAACACGCCGCTGCAGGCGCTCGTCCTCTGGAACGATCCTGTTTTCGTCGAGTGCGCTCGACAGCTTGCGCTGCGGGCTGCAAGCGAGGCCGATGGGCGGACCGCGAGGCTTCAGCGCGCGTTCGAGCTCGTAGCCACGCGATTGCCCGACGCTGAGGAGATGCAAGCGCTGCAGACGCTCGTCGAGATCGAGTCGACACGCTTTGCTGGGGATCTAGAGTCCGCGCGCAGCGTGTGCGGTGAGGCGGATGCCGAGCTCGCGGCCCACGTGCTGGCATGTTCAACACTGCTGGCTTCCGATGCTGCGATGGTGACGCGATGATTCCCGACAGCCTCGATCGACGCGGGCTCTTGAAAGGCGCGGGCCTTGGCCTCGGCGCGCTCGCGCTCGACGGGCTCCTGCACGCGCAGAGCCCAGCAGCGAGCGGGCTGCACTCTGCGGCGCGAGCGAAACGCGTGATCTACCTCTTCCAGTCGGGCGGCCCGTCTCAGCTGGAGACGTTCGATCCGAAGCCCGGCCTGCGCGCGTTGCACGGAACAGCGCTGCCCGAGAGCGTGCGCGGCGGTCAGCGCCTCACGGGGATGAGCGGAAATCAGGGCGTCTTGCGGGTCGCGAGCTCCTTCGCGGGTTTCTCGCGCCACGGAGCCGCTGGGATCGAGCTCAGCGAGCTGCTCCCCCACACCGCGCGCATCGCGGACCGCTTGTGTGTCCTGCGAGCCGTGCACACCGAAGCGATCAACCACGATCCTGCGATCACATTTTTCTGCTCCGGCAGCCAGATTGCGGGGCGTCCGTCGATGGGCTCGTGGCTGAGCTATGGACTCGGCTCGATGAACGCGGACCTTCCGGCGTTCGTCGTGCTCGTCTCGAAGGATGCCTCGCGCGACCAGCCGCTCTACACGAGGCTGTGGGGCTCGGGCTTCCTTCCCAGCGAGCATCAGGGGGTGCAGCTGCGCTCAGGCGCAGAGCCGGTGCTGTTTCTTCGAAATCCCGAGGGTGTTTCGCGCTCCGCGCGACGCTCGATGCTCGACGCTCTCACCGCACTCGGACGCAGAGCGGTGGAGCGTGAGAACGATCCCGAAATCGCTGCGCGTGTCGCGCAGGCAGAGCTCGCCTATCGCATGCAGATGAGCGTGCCGGAGGCGACGAGCCTCGCCGACGAGAGCGAAGCGACGTTCGAGCTGTACGGGCCGGGCTCACGCGATGCAGGGACTTTCGCGGCGAATTGTCTGCTCGCGCGAAGGCTCGTGGAACGCGGCGTGCGCTTCGTGCAGCTCTTCCATCAAGGCTGGGATCAACACGGCGGACTCCCGGGCGGCCTTGCGCACCAGTGCCGACAAACCGATCAGGCTTCCGCGGCGCTGGTGCAGGATCTCGCTGAACGAGGACTGCTCGACGACACGCTGGTCATCTGGGGCGGCGAGTTCGGGCGTACCGTGTACTGCCAAGGGCCCATGAGCGACGCCGACTACGGTCGCGATCACCATCCGCGCTGCTTCAGCATGTGGCTCGCTGGCGGCGGAGTGAAGCCCGGCCATGTGCACGGTGTGACCGACGATTTCAGCTACAACATCGTGGACGGCGGCGTCCATGTTCACGATCTCCACGCGACGCTCCTCCACTTGCTCGGCATCGATCACGAGCGACTGACGTGGTTCTTCCAAGGACGGCACTATCGTTTGACGGATGTCGCGGGTCGCGTGGTGCGCGAGATCCTCGCGTGAACGCGCAAGTGGGTGCTCCGTTCCAGACGGATCGAGCGTTGTCGTGAGCAGCGCAAGGGTGGATGTCGCGCCGGATCGGGCATGGCGCATGCCCATCGTGATTCTCGCTGCAGCGGGACTCGCGAGCACAGCACCGCTGCTCGTGCTGCTCGCTGGTCCCATCCTCTTCGGGGTGCCCCATGTCCTCGGCGATGTGCGGGTCTTGTGGCTCGCACGCCCCGGAGGATTCGGTGGAAGAGCAGCGTGGCTTGCAGCCGCGGCGCTATTGGCGATGACGTGCCTGCGCGTGACGAACCTCTTCGACGGAGCGCCTCGGCTTCAGCTCGAGCTGCTGTGCGGAATCGCTGCGATCGCAATCGCGGCGACGTCAGGTGCTCGCACGATGCGCAGGCGCGTCGCGTGGGCTCTTTCCCTCGCTTTAGCGGCTTGGGTGAGCTGGTTGCATCCGCGCGCGTGCATCTTGGCGCTGGCGCATGGCCACAACGTGATCGCGCTGGTGGTCTGGCTCGCTTGGCGACCGCTTCGCGCGGGTTCGATCCGAGTGGTCGCTCTGTACGGCTTGGGAGCGGCGTTCGTCGCTCTGGCAACGACAGGGAGCATCCGTGGGGAGAGCGTCGGCGGTCTCGATGGTGCGCGGATCTTGAGTGAGCTCGCGCCGCAGCTCACGGGGGAGCTCGCGGACGCCGTGGTGCGCTCGTTCGCGTTCGCGCAGCTCGTCCACTACGGCATTTGGGCCTGGGACCTGCCTGGTGGAACTCGCTGGGATGTGCGCGCACAGCTCGGGGGCCTCGGCTTCGGAGCCTGCGTCATCCTGATTCTCGTCGTCCCGTTGCTCGGCATTTTTGCGCCTGCTGAAACTCGCAGCACGTACCTCCAAGTGGCGCTCGCGCACGGCTGGCTCGAGCTCACCGTCGGGGCCTATCTGCTCGCGAAAGGAGTGCGGTCGTGATCCTCTGGCTGGCGCTGTTCACGTGGACGCTCGCGCTCGAGCTGCCCGTGATGGCGTGGGCTCTTTCGGGCCTCGCGTTCCCTTGGTGGCGCGTGACCCTGATCGTGCTCGCGCTCAATCTGCTCACCCATCCGCTCTTCACGTGGTGGCAACTGGAGTACGGCCCGAGTGAAGGGCAGGTCTTTCAGGCGGAGCTCGCGATCGTGGCCGTCGAGGGTTTGGCGCTCGCGGCGATGCTACGGCAACCGCGAAGTCCGCTGCCGTGGCTCGCGGCCCTTGCCGCGAACGGCGTTTCCTACGGAGTCGGCGGATGGCTCGTCCGCATGTTCTCGTGAGCGACCTCAGCACGACCACCGCCGATCGTCGCGACCATCATCAAGAGTGCAGACAAGATCACGAGCTGGGTCGTGAGTCCGTCGGAGACGAAGGAGAGACGAAGCTCCGTCGGAATCGAGAGCAACAGGAGCACCGTGATCAGACCGCGCGGCGCGATGAAGAGCAGCGGCATCGCAGGCAGGCGGAATGCGCGTAGGGTGATCGCGCGCAATATGAGGATGGCGCCGAGGATGCCGAAGGCGACGGCAAGTGTGCCGAGGTCGACGAGGGCGGCCACGTCCAAGACGAAGCCGAACAGAATGAAGAAGGCGATGCGCACCACGAAGGTGACCTCGGCGGTGAGCTCGCTGAAACGGTGCACTTGCTGCTCGACCTCGGCGGGATCGAGGAAGCGGAAGACTCGCCGCTGTGCCAGCTTGCGGAAGTTCGCGAGGCACAGGCCGAAGACGAGGATCAGCACGAGTGCGGGCAGGTGCAGCGCCTTGGAGACGGAGTAGAGCAGGACGACAAACGCGAGGATCGGTCCGAACTTGACGCGATGGCGGAGCTTGGCGACGAGCAGTGCGAGGAGCACCGAGCCGACCACCGCGAGTGCGAGGATCGCGAGCAGCTGGCCGCCGAACTTGAGGGCCACAGAGAGCTCGAACGTCTGGCTCGTGAGCACGAAGTTGAAGGCTAGGACGCCGAGAATGTCCGAGAGCGAGCTCTCGTAGACCACGAACTCGCTCGTGTCGCGGCGGAAGACCCGCGCCGTCGGCACGGCCACGGCACTCGAAATGACCGCGAAGGGCAGTGCGTGGAGCAGGGCGATGCGCAGCTCGCAGCCGGTTTCGTGCACGAGATACGTCGCCAGTCCGGCGCCGAGCGCGAGCATCGGCAGCAGTGCAACGAGGAGCGCTCGTACCGCGACAGCCTTGGCCTCGGGCCGGAACTCGAGCTCCAGCGCACCCTCGAACACGATCAGGATCAGGCCGAAGGTCCCCAGTGTCGGCAGCACGCCATCGAGCTCGGCGGTGACGACGCCCATCCGGTCCAAGAGCCAGCGACAGGCGATGCCGAGCCCCAGCAGCAGGATCACCGTGGGGATGCGCGTGCGCGGTGAGGAAACCTCGAA
>JBIKYW010000010.1:0-18507 GCA_044355055.1 Planctomycetota bacterium
ACGTTGGGAGCTACGACGTGCCGCTCGACTACATCGGCGCGGCGAACCTCAACGGACTCGACCCGCTCGCCGACCTCGCGGTCGAGGTGTGGCTCTTCGGGAGCGAACCCGGCGACTTCCTCCGCATCTACTTGGTCGGAGAGGACACGGCGACCGAGCCCGAGCTGTTCGCGCTCTACCGCGAGGTGCAGCTCGGCAGCCTCGACACCTATGACCCGCTGCCCCTGCAGCACGATTCCGGCGAGGTCGTCGTCCTGTCCGAGACAGAGATCGATCTCGCGTCGAGTCCCCTGCCGCTGGCGCTGCGTTATGCGGAAGGCGATGTGTCGATCGCCATCGCGCTGCGCCGTGGAAGCCTGCTGACGCCGATCAAGCTCCTCGACGTCGACCGCACGACCACGGCGATCGACCCCGTCACGGTCGACATCACGCCGCCCGAGCTCGTCGGCTTCGGCTCGAGCGGCTCGAACGTCACGAGCTTTGCGAGCGACGGAGCGGACTTGGTTGTCGTCGGTCGCGCGAGCGAGGAAGTGCGTGCCGCGCAGGTCAACGTCGGCGCACTCACCAACGGATTCGAGGCTCCGGTCACCTCGGCGCGTCCCGACGGATTGTTCATCGCCGCACCCGTGGTTCTGCCCGATGGACTCGTGGATCCGGCTGCGGGCGCGACGTCGTTCTCGCTCACGATCTACGACCGCGCGTTCAATCCTGCGGTCAACACCGTGCAGGCGAGCTATGAGCAGGTCGGGGCCGTCGGTCCCGGTGGAGCGTTGCCTGCGGCGAACGCGACCGTGCGCGTGCAGGTTCACGACGCACGCACCTTTGCGCCCGTGCCCAACGCGCGCGTCTTCGTGCACGAGGATCCTGGCCTGGGACCGCCGAGCTTCATCGCGTCCGGCCTCACCGACGTGCAGGGGCTGGCGGTCGTCACCGCGGCGCCCGGCGGACCGAGCTTGGTCACCGTCGATGCGAGTGGATACGACCTGTGGAGCTTCGTCGACCTCGCCGTCGACAGCGTGCGGGTGCCGCTGCAGCGCACGGACGAGGCTCCGGCCGCGGGCACGGGGACCGTGACGTCGCCCACCTCGCTCGCGAGCTTCCAGCGCTCGGTCTCCGATTCGCGCCGCAGCGAGCTGTCGTCGCCGTTCCTCGCGGTCGGCACGTGCACGAGCGCGGGCTCGCTCGCGGTGTGCCAGTTCGGGCCCCAGCAGCTCGTCGCCGGCCCGCTCGGCGCGCTGAGCTTCGTCGCCGTCGAGGCGCCGCTCAGCGCCGCGGTCTTTTCGGCCGCGAGCTACCTGCGCAGCTTTGCCCTCGATCTGCCCCTGGCCCAAGCGTCGCCCGGTGTTCCCGTTGCGACGAATCTGGTCACGACCGTGGTCCTGAGCGACGCGTCGACCGCTCAGGAGGACCGCGCGGTCGCGGGCCCGTCCGCCACGCTCGACATTTCCGCGGCGGTGGGCTTCCTAACGAACCAGCAGAGCGGCCAGCCGCGGGTCGCCATCGAAGGAATCTCGCCCGGCATCCGCGGCCCGGTCGCGGTGGGCTCCGGCGTCGCGCTCGATCCCGTCGGGGCGCCTGCGGTGCAGTGGTCCGTGCGCTCGGCCATCCCGGGTGCCGCGGACCCGACCAACGGCAAGTACCCCGGCGACCAGAAGGGCAGCCTGATTCGCAACAAGATGCTGGAGCCCGAACTGTACCTGCGGGCCGAGGTGCGAGACCTCGCCGGTTCGCGCACTGGGGTTCGCGTACCCGTGGTCGGCGCGCCGCCGGCGCTGCTAGCGCCCGCGGTGCCGCTCGTCGCCTCGCCGACACCGTTCTCTCCGCCCGTCGGGCCCGGCAGCTATGACGTCGTCTTCCTCGATAGCCTTCCGGGCTCCGTGCCGGGTCTCTACCGGGTGACCCTGACCGCGGCCAACCGCCGGCGCTGGGTGCTCTGGGCGACGGACCTCGCGAGCACGGGGACGCTCTCCGTCTCGCTGCCCGACGTGGCCGCGGCCGGCGGGGAAGCGCTCGCTGCGGGCACGGTCTTCACGATCGTGAGCGCCTTCGCATGGCCGACGCTCGACGCCTCGAAGCTGTGCTTCTCCGAACTCGATCGTCGCTCTGAGGTGGTGCTCGACTCGGCGCCGGTGTCGTTCACGCAGCTGTGAGCTGCGCCCTGCCGCGCCGACCGGCGTCCGCTGAACGTCGCTGAAATCACGCGTTTTTCCGAGCCGTTCAGCGTGGAAGCGCTCGCTGCGCACCCCTAGAATCGAACGCCTGCCGCGGACTGCGCGCCACGCGCTTCACGTCCGACGACCTCCAATCGCTCTCGGGAACTCACCATGTCCTTCCTCCGTCGCCGTTCCGTCCTCGCCGTCGCCGCGCTCGCGGCGTTCTTCGCCGCTTCGTGCGCCACTCCGCTCAAGCCCCGTGGGCTCGGCAACGAGGGCCTCGTCATCGGACGCCTGAAGTCGGTCAACCCGCTCGAAGTCGCGGTTCCGAAGCTCGAGAACGCCAGCGGTCAGCGCAACGTGCCGCTCGAGGCGCTGCGCAAGGAGTTCCAAAAGGGGCTCGTGCGCCTGCGCTACTCGCCGCTCGCGCTCGACTTCGTCGACCGCAACGTGCAGGTGACCGAAGCCTCGTACGCGCCGGGAACGCTGGGCGAGCAGGCCTCGCTGCGCGTCACGGTCACGGGCTGGGACACCTCGCGCTGGAACTCCCACGCGACCTTGGTGCTCGACCTCGACATCTATCTGCTCGACGCCGCCGAGCCCGAGCTCTCGAAGGCACTCTGGGGCGGGCACGCGACGCGCACGGTCGATCTCTCGGCCCAGCGCGCGAGCTTCGTCAGCGAGGGCGCGATGATGCAGCGCGCCATCGAGCTCGCCGTCGACGAGATTCTCGCCTCGCTGCCGGCGCGCGACGCCGAGCGCGGCGCGACGACCCGCTGAACGCCGACGCGCGGAGCGGGCGGGTTCCGGGCCTGCCCGGCTTCGCTCGAAGGTCCTGTCTCCACGGCCCGCGGCATCGCGGGCCGTTTGCGTACACGCCCCGCGGCATCGCGGGCCGTTTGCGTACACGCCCCGCGGCATCGCGGGCTGTTTTTCATGCTCCCGGGCCGTCTTTCTTGGGTGGGGGGCCGTGGCCAGCAGCCCGCGGGGATCGTCGCTGCGGGCCTCGCCGGAATGGGCTGGCTTGAGAGGAACCGGGGGGCTCGCTATGCTCCTCGCCCTCTGGCGCCGCCGACGTGGCTCGTGGCGGCGCCCGGAGCGACCCTCGCGGTGGCTCCGACGGTCGGTTCCTGACGTCGATGGACGTCGCCGACGCACCCCACGGCTGGTGGGCTCTCGCGCGAGGGCTCACGGGCGGTGGGGCAAGTGGTCGAGCCGACGAGGGGCCTCCTTCGAGGTCCCGAGCAAGAAAGCGCACGCACGACATGGCCCTCACGCCCGCCCGCAAGGCCGAGATCATCCAGAAGTTCGCCACCCACCCGGGTGACTCCGGTTCTCCCGAAGTGCAGGTCGCGCTCCTCTCGGAGCACGTCAACAACCTCACCGAGCACCTCAAGCTCCACCGCAAGGACTACACCTCGCGCCGCGGTCTTCTGGTGATGGTCGGCGCGCGCAGCAAGCTGCTCAAGTACCTGCGCCGCCGCGAGCCGGCCCGCTACACGGCCCTCGTCGAGAAGCTCGGCCTCCGCAAGTAGGAATCGAGCGCGACTCGCACCCGCTAGCGTGACTCCAAACACCCACGAGCGCCCCGACGACGAGCCGCATGCGCGGCTCGCGGGGCGCTCGCTGGCTTGATGGTCCGCGCGTTCTTCGCGCGCGCTCCATCGCCCGACGAACACCCTTTTTCGAAGACAGACAAGCAGAAGGAAACCACAGATGAACCTTGAACCCGTTCGCGTCTCCCGCGAACTCACCGGTGGGCAGGTGCTCACCCTCGAGACGGGCCAGATGGCCCGCCAAGCCCACGGCGCCGTGATCGCCACCTTGGGCAACACCAAGTGCTTCGCCGCCGTCGCGTGCGGCCCGGCGAAGGATGAGCAGGACTTCTTCCCGCTCACCGTCGACTACCGCGAGAAGACCGAAGCCGCCGGCAAGATCCCGGGCGGCTTCTTCAAGCGCGAAGGCCGTCCGACGACCAAGGAGATCCTCTCCATGCGTCTCACCGACCGCGCCATCCGCCCGCTCTTCCCCGAGGGCTTCAAGAACGAAGTCCAAGTGATGAGCCACGCGCTCAGCTACGACGGCGGCCTCAACTCCGACGTGGTCGCGATGATCGCGTCGTTCGCCGCGGTCCACATCAGCCACATCCCGTTCCACGGCTCGATGGGCGCCGTGCGCATCGGTCACTTGGACGGCGCCTTGTGCGTCTTCCCGCCGGATGCGCGCCGCCGCAGCGAGTCGCGCCTCGACCTCGTCGTCGCGGGCCACATGGAGGGCCTGTGCATGGTCGAAGCGAACGCGAAGGAACTCCCTGAGAAGGACGTGATCGACGCGCTCGAGCTCGCGCACAAGGTGATCCGCGAGATCGCCGAGCTGATCGAGGAGCTGCGCACGAAGGCCGGCAAGCCGAAGATGGACTGGGCCGCGCCGAAGACGGACGCCGATCTGCAGGCGAAGGTCGACAGCTACCGCCCCGCGATCCGCGAGGTGATCTTCACGCCGGGCAAGCACGATCGCCACGACGCGCTCGCCAAGGTGGTCGACGAGGCCAAGGCTTCGATGCTCGCCGGCATCACCGACGAGAAGCTCCTGAAGGCGCGCTCGAAGGAAGTGAAGGCGCTGCTCGAGAACTTGGTCGCGCAGGTCGAGCGCGACGCGATCCTCGATGGTCGCCGCGCGGACGGCCGCGCCATGGATCAGATCCGCGAGATCTCGATCGCCCCGAACTTCATCCCGCGCGTGCACGGCTCGGTGCTCTTTACTCGCGGCGAGACGCAGGCCTTGGTCAGCGTCACGCTCGGCACCGCCGACGATGAGCAGATCATCGACGGCCTCGAGGACGAGTACCGCAAGAACTTCTACCTGCACTACAACTTCCCGCCGTACTCGGTCGGCGAGACGCGCCGCATCTCGGGCCCCGGTCGCCGCGAGATCGGTCACGGCATGCTCGCCGAGCGCGCGCTGGCCGCGGTGCTCCCGCCGAAGGAGCGCTTCCCGTACACCATCCGCATCGTCAGCGACATCATGGAGTCGAACGGCTCCTCGTCGATGGCGAGCGTGTGCGGTGGCTGCCTCTCGATGATGCTCGCCGGTGTGCCGCTGTCGCAGCCGGTCGCGGGCATCGCCATGGGCCTGATCACCGAAGGCGGCCGCTACGCGGTGCTCTCGGACATCATGGGCTCGGAGGACCACAACGGCGACATGGACTTCAAGGTCGCCGGTTCGGGCCTCGGCATCACCGCGCTGCAGATGGACATCAAGGTGAAGAGCGTGTCGCGCGAGATCCTCGAAAAGGCTCTCGAGCAGGCGCGCGTCGGTCGCCGTGAGATCCTGAAGAAGATGCTCGCCGCGGTGCCGCGTCCGGCCGGTCAGATCAGCCCGTTCGCGCCGCGCATGGAGCTGATCCAGATCCCGGCCGACAAGATCGGCTACCTGATCGGCCCCGGCGGTCGCCAGATCAAGGCGCTGCAGGAGCAGTTCAAGGTCAAGATCTCGATCCTCGACGACAAGGGCAACGTGCAGGTCGCGGGCGTCGATCGCGAGAAGGTCGACGCGTGCCTCGACACGATCCGCGGCATGTGCGAGACGCCGCAGATCGGCACGAAGTACTCGGGCACCGTCAAGGGCATCAAGGACTTCGGCGCGTTCGTCGAGATCCTGCCCGGCGTCGAGGGCCTGCTGCACGTGAGCGAGCTCGACCACGGCTACGTCAACCGCGTGACGGACATCGTCAACGTCGGCGACGCCGTCGAAGTGATCGTCATCCACGTCGACGACCGCGGCAAGATCAAGCTGTCGCGCAAGGCGCTGCTCCCCGGCGGCGAAGCTCCGGCCGAGGGTGGCGAAGGCGGCGAAGGCGGCTTCGAGGGCGAGCGCCCCGAAGGCGAGCCGGCCTACGAAGGCGGCGGGGATCGCGGTGGCGAGCGCGGTGGATTCCGCGGCGGTCGCGGCGGTGGTCGCGGCCGCGGTGGCCGCGGTCGCGGCCGCGACTAGTCGCGCGCGAGACCGAGCGAACGTTTTCGGGGGCCGTCGGACGAGCGCGTCCGGCGGCCTCCGGCCTTTTGGGAGCGCAGAGCCGTGCACGCGCCGAGGCCGGATAGGATGCGGGAGCGATGCGGAGCTTGCCTGCGTGGATCTGTGGATTGCTGCTCGCGCTGTGGGCGCCGCGGCTCGCGGCTTCGCAGCGGTCGGACCGAGAGGATGGGGTTCCGACGGTCGACGCTCCGTGGGTCCAAGCGGGCGCGGTGGTGCTCGACGGCGACGGCGCGGAGTGGCGCGGCGCGCGCGGGCCGGACATCGTCATCGACCGCGGTGAGCAGCTCGTCTCGCTCTCCGGTCGCGCGCCCGCGGCGCTGTGGCGCGGTCCACAGGACGCGAGCGTGCGTGCGTGGCTCGGATGGAACCAAGAAGCGCTCTTTCTGTGCGGCGAGGTCCAAGACGACCACGAGCAGCATGACCCCGAGCGCTGGTACGAGGGCGACTGCATCGAGCTGTACCTCTCGACCGAAGACGTCGTGCCGCGCTGGGGAACGGACGACTGGCAGGTGATGTTCGCGCCCTCGTGGGCGGAGCGGCCGTGGGGTGTGTACCCGCGCTCGGGGCAGCCGTGGCGCCCCGACGGCGGATTCGGCGGCGTCGAGGTCGCGTCCCAGCCGCTGAGCGGGGGGTATCGCTTCGAGATTCGCGTGCCTTGGCGGAGCTTTGCGCGCTACGTGCCGCAGGTCGGCGCGGAGCTCGGGCTCAACTTCAGCCAGTGCGACCGAGACCAGCGCGGGTTTCTCGAGAGCTACGCGACGTGGACGGGGGACGCGGAGATCGCGCAGTACGCCGAGCGGCGCGGACGGCTCCGGCTCGCCGCCCCGCCGGAAGATGCCGCGGACGCGGTCGCGGCGAAGGAGGAAGAGGGCGGCCGATCGTGGCTGCTCGTCGTGCTCGCCTTGCTCTACGGGCTGGCGCTGCTCTCGCGCAAGGTGTGGCGCACGTCGCCGATGCGTCGCATCGGCCTGCGCATCGGCGTCGGCGCGTTCGCGCTCGCAGGCGCCGTTGCGATCGGCGTGCGCGTGGCGCGTGTCAGCGCAGCCGACGATCGACGAGAGCGGATCGAGTCGTACGCGGACAGCTTCGACGCGTTGCTCCGCTCGGGTCTGCTCGGGCAGCCCGAGCCGCAGGAGCTCCTCCGCGACGTGTCGACGCTCTTGTCCGGCGGCGCGATCGCGCCGGAGCCCGCGCGAGAGCACGTCGCGCTCGTTCCGGGCGGCGCGACACTGGAGCCGCTCGTCCACACGCCCCGCAGTCACACGCCGTTCCAGCCGATCGCGCTGCCGGGGCGCGAAGCCGGCGCGGGGGTGACTCTCTCACCCGCGCAGTCGCTCGCGCTTCCGCTGCGGGCGAAGCTCCAAGTCGATGGGCTCGTCGTCGTCACGCGCGTCAGCGACCCGCGCTACGCGCGCACGAGTCCGCGCCAGACTCCGATCCTGTCGGTGGAGCTGCGCAGTGGCGGTCGCACCGTCGGCGCCCCGTTCGAAGTGCGCGACGCGCTCGACCTGCACTTCGACGCCGACGCCCACGTCGAGCGCGCAGGTCTCGAGCCGGCGCTCAACATGCCCGGCGGTCCGCGCGGTGTCCGACACGCTGACGCGCTCTCGCTCTCGCTACCCGCAGCCGTTGAGGCCGATGAGGTCGTGATTCGCCACGTCGGTCCGCCGACGAGCTACTCCGTCGCGATCCTCGCGGCAAACGCACGTGTGCCGCGCACGGGGACCGTCGACCTCGGGACGCTGCGCACGACTCCGGAGGGACAGTGGCGCTGGTCGCTCGCGGACCCGACGATCGAGGCCGAGGTCGTCGCGCCGGGCCGCACGCCGCGCAAGGCGACGCGCGGTCAGATCTCGCGCCCGCTGCGCCTCGGCGAGGAGCTCCTCGGCACGCTGTACTTGCGCGACGTTGCTCCGCCGCAACCCTCGGTGTGGGAGACGGCTCCACTCGCGACGCTCGCGGCTGTTGCGCCGTTCTTGGTCGCGCTCTTCGCCGAGTGGCTCGCGACGCGGCGACGCATCCGAGGAAAGCTGGCGGTTGGCTTCGCGGTGACGAGCGCGGTGCCGTTGCTGGCTTTGACCGTACTGCTCGACGCATCGCTGAGCGCGGAGCACCGCACGCGCGAGGCCGAACGTGCTTCGGACGCCATCGCGCGCGCCGAGGCGCAGCTCGAGCACGAGGTGCGCGAGCTCGAGCGCGAGGCGCGGCGCCTGCTGCGGATCACCGAGCTGCGCAAGCGCGTCGAGGGCGGCTTTCCCGAGACGAGCGAGGAGTTGGCGCTCGGCTGGGGCGAGGCCGAGGGCGATGCGCGCTGGCTCGAGCGCACGGCGCCCGATGGGCGTCGCTCGCGCGTCGGTCAGGGGCAGCTGTGGCGCTCGCTGCCCCGCGGCTTCGCGCTGGAGTCGGGCCCTGCACGCCCGTTCGGGCAGTTGCTCCTCTTTGGCGTCGCGCAGACGGCTCCGGGCGCAGAGCAGCCGCTGACGGTCGCGGTCGCGCGGCCGCCGTCCTTGCCGGGCGCGAGCGCGGTGACGCGCTCGGACGTGCGCTTTCTTGGAGCGGGCGGCGATCCGGCACCGGTGCTCGCGGAGCTCGAGTCCGCGGGGACGGGCGACGTACGGCGCGGCATCTTCGACGCGCGCGGCAACGAGCTCGTCGGCGTGCTCGTCGTTGCCCCGCGCGAGCGCGGCGAGGCGGTGCTCGGCCGTTACTCGTTGACGGAGCTTCTGATCGCCGCTGGCATCACGGCGGTGTTCACGGTGCTCCTCTTCGCGGGCATCCTCACGGGACACTTGGTCGGTCCGATCGAGCGCCTCGACCGCGCGCTGAGAGCGGGGCGCCCGGGCGAGGTCGAGCCGGAGGTGACCGATGAGGTCGGCAACCTCGCGGTGGCGGTGCGCGACTACTCGGAGCAGATTGCCGAGCGCATGCGCGAGATGGAGCGTCTGCAGCTCGCGCAGGGCGAGATGTCCCGGCGTCTCGATCCTGATCAGGCGCGCGAAGCGATCCTCGCCTTCTTCGCGCGCCACACGCGCGCTGTGGGACTTGCGATCCTCTGGCGCGGCGAGGCCGGCGAGGAGCCTGTCTTGTACGCGGCGGGCGGGCGGGAGCTCCTGCTCCCCGACGGCGCGATGACGCTGCAGGCCGCGCTCGCGGCGGGAGAGCTGCTCACGCTGGTCGATCGCGGCGAGGAGACGGCGCTCAGCGACTTCGAGCGCACGGTGCTCGGATCCGCGCGCCGAGTCGTGTGTCTTCCGCTCGTGGCGTCGGGCGAGACGCGCGGGGCCATCGTCGTCGGTTTCGACACCGAACTCCCGCGCAAGGATCAGGCCTTCTTGCTCGCGGCGGCTTCGCAGTCGGCGATCGTGCTCGAGAACGCACGCCTCTATCGGCAAGCCGTGCGCGACTCGGTCACGGGGTTCCTCTCCGACCCCGGGTTCCGTCAACGCGTGGCCGACGAGATCCAGCGCGCGGGCGGCGCCTCGGGCGGTGGGGTCACGCTGCTTCAGTTGCATCTTTCCGGCCTCCCGAAGGACGACGAGCGCGCGGGCGAGCGGCTGCGCGAAGCGGCCGACCGGCTGCGGACTTCGATCCGCGGCGTCGCGGTGTTCGGCCGATCGGGCGCCGCCGACTTCAAGCTCGCCCTTCCTTGGCGCGGCGCCGCGCCCGACGCCCTTGCGCTCGGCCAGCGGCTGATCGACCGCCTCACCTCCGGTCCGTGGCCGGACGGAGAGGCGGTGACCGGGCTCTTCGTTTCCCAAGCGACGTGGCCCACGGACGGCCCCAGTGCGCGCTTCGTGCTCGCCGTGCTCGAAGAGCGCATGGCCGAGGTCCAGTCCGGCCTGCCGACGATGAACCTCGTCCAGCTCGCCTCGATGGTGCCGGTGGACTTCGTGGCGTCGAGCCCTGTGATGATCCAGTTGCTCGACACGCTGCGGCTCGTCGCGGAGCAGGAGTTCCCCGTCCTCGTGAGCGGAGAGACGGGCGTGGGCAAGGATCGCGTGGCCGAGCTCGTCCACCGCTGGAGCCGCCGCGCGGCGGGGCCCTTGGTCCACATCCACTGCCCGTCCCTGACGTCGAGCCTGATCGAGGACGAGCTCTTCGGGCACCAAAAGGGCGCCTTCACGGGGGCTCACACGCGGCGCGTCGGCCCCTTCGAGTTCGCGGCGGGCGGGACGATCGTGCTCGACGAGGTGGGGGGGCTCCCGGCGGCGGGGCAGATCGCCCTGCTGCGCATCCTCGAGGCGCGGGAGGTCCAGCCGCTCGGCAGCTCGACCCCGGTCCCGATCGACGTCCGCATCGTGGCGACCAGCTCGGCCGACCTCGCCCGCGAGGTCGAGGCCGGACGCTTCCGGCAGGACCTCTACTACCGGCTCAACGTGGCCCACGTGACGGTGCCGCCCCTGCGCCAGCGCCGCTCGGCGATCCCCGACCTCGTGACGGCCTACGTCAAGCGCTTCAACGAGCGCGCCGACCGCCCGGTGACCGGAGTCGACCCCAAGGTCTTCGACGCCCTCCACGACCACCCTTGGCCCGGCAACCTGCGCGAGCTGGAGAACTGCCTCGCCAAGGCCTGCATCCTCGCCGGAGGCGGCGAGCTCGGCCCCGAGCACCTCGAGCTCGTCGCACCGGACGAGAGCGGTCCCTTCTCCGTCGACGAGCTCTCGCTGGCGGTGTTGAGCGAGCGCGCGGAGCGCTTGCTGGAGCGCCTCGGGCCGGGCGAGCGAACCAGCTCCGCGGAGTACGCGCAGGCCGAGGGCATCTCGTCGCGCACGGCGCTGCGCGACCTGCAGGACTTGGTCGAGCAGGGCTACCTCCTCCAAGAGGGATCCCGCCGCGGCGCCCGCTTCCGCCGCACCGCGAAGGCACTTCCGAGCCGTTCTGGGCCATAACGGCACGCCCCTGTCGAACAATGTCGAATTCGACAGGGGTTCGACGGGCGCAGCGGGTGGGGTTCAGGCGACGCGTTGCGGCGAAAATCGGCGTCGTAAGTCCATGCTTGGAATTGATTTAGGTTGATCCGATCGAAAAGTGCGTTCGGAGATCGCGCTCGGGCCTGGGCTTTGCAGAACTTTCCATCACCGAGGAGCCCGCCATGAACGCACTCACCATCGCCTTGACGCTCGCCAGCCTGCTCGCGCCCGCAACCGAGGTCACGTCAGCGCTCGAGTCCACGTCAGCGCTCGAGTCGACCTCGGGCGCGCTCGCGGCGCCCGCCCGCGCGAACCGTGATTGGATCGCCAAGTCCTCGGACAACGTGTGCGGCCTGAAGGAACCCTCGCAGGTCTCCAACCCGGCCGTGGTGGACTGGCAGGCGCTGCTCGACGCGACGCCGGAGGTTCGCAAGCTCCGCAGCGAGAAGATCAGCGAGGACTCCCCCGAGGGCATCCAGCTTCTGAACGAGGCCACCAATCGGGTCACCCAAGCCTGCGAGAGCCTGCGCTCGTCCCAGGGGCACTGCAGCGTCTGGAAGGCGATCCGCCACAAGGACGGCCGGGCCGTCACGGACATCACCGACCTCGTCAAGGCGCAGCTCTGAAGCCCCCTCGCCGCGCGTCCAGCTCCGGCCGATCGATACTCAAGAGCTCCGCACCCCACGGGAACGCCGCCTTCGCCTAGGCTCGGAAGACCGAGCCCCGTGAGCACCGTGTCCAGCGAACCCCGTCACCCTCTCCACCTGCGACCCGTATCACAGGGCGTGCTCTGGGCCCTCGCGCTGTGCGCGGCCCTCTCGACCGCGTGCCGCAGCACTTCGCAGTCGAAGCCCGAGAAGACCGTCGCCAAGGAGCTCACTTCGGAGGAGCTTCGGACGCTGCTGGAGCAGGGAACGATCCGGCCGGTGACCGAGCTCGAGGGCGACAACCCTTTCGCGGGGCTGGAGCAGGGCATGGACGAGCCCCGCGTGCCGACCGAGCCCCAGACCGAACGCCCCGCGGAGCCCAAGCCCACGGTTGCGGCCCCCGAGCCGCCGCTCAACCCGTTCGTCGAGTTTGGTGGCCGCATCAAGGTCTATCCCGACGGAACGATCACCAAGCCCTTCCCGCTGCGCGTGGGCACGGGAGAGAAGCTCAAGAACCTGATCGAGGCCTACGGGAACTTCCCGCTGTGGACCCCCGACAAGGGGCAGCCGAGCCCGCCCTCGATGGTCAAGCTCGACCTCTTGCCCGGCTGGGACGTCGAGCTCTATCAGGACTTGCGCGACACCAAGACCGCGGCTGCGGGCTCGCCGGCGCCGCTCGCGGACTGGCTGGTGGTGACCGCGGGGCCGGACCTGATGCTCGAAGTCGAGGACTTCATCAACCTCTTCGCCGCGGGCGTCCCACAGATCGAGATCGAGGCCAAGATCGTCGAAGTCACGCTCAACGACATCCTCGACGTCGGCATCCGCTCGCCCGATGGCTCGCCGATGTTCCAGTTCCCCGACAAGGCGTTCGTGAAGAGCTTCGACAGCTCGATGCAAAACATCGCCAACAACGTCGAGGGCGTGCTGACGGTGGGCGGGGTGCAGGACGCGGTGACCTTCAACGCCGCGCTCGAAGCGCTCGCGGTCAACGACAACGTCTCGATCATCTCGCGGCCGAAGATCGCGGTGCGCGAGGGCGGGCGCGCGGACATCAGCAACACCTCGAAGATCCCGTACCTCAACATCACGGGCGTCAACAACGCCGGCGGCTTCGCCAACGCGACCATCGCCTACCAAGAGGTCGGGGTGAAGCTGTTCGTCGTGCCGCGCGTCGTCGGAACGCAGACCGTGGCGCTCAACATCGACGTCGAGCAGTCCCAGATCTCCGGCTCGGAAACCGTGCTCGTGACGTCTTCGGACTCGCCGGTCCAAGTGCCGGTGGTTTCCCAGCGCGGGGCGCGGACGGTGGTCTACCTCCAGCCCGGTCAGGCGGTGATCCTCGGCGGCCTGATCACCGAGCGCACGGTCGAGAACGAGCGCAAGGTGCCGCTGCTCGGCGACATTCCTCTGCTCGGCTGGCTCTTCAAGGCCAAGTTCAGCCGCAAGGAGCAGACCAACGTGCTGTTCTTCATCCGCCCGCGCATCCTGCAGGGCGTCGACTTGAACCGCGAGTTCTAGGCACGGCGGACCTTGGGTTCGGCGCTCGGCCGGGCGTAGACTCCCGATCCAACGTCGGTGGCCGAGGCTACGGAAGAAAGAGCCTCGCCGCGCGTCCCTCCCCTGCGATGAGTCCCCTGCGAGATCGTCCCGCAAACGCCCGCCCTGCCCGCCGTGGCTCGGCGCTCCTGATGGCGTTCCTGATGATCATCCTGCTCTACGCGATCGTCTTCCAGCTCTCCTACGGCACGAAGGCCGACCTGCGCGTGGCCGAGAACGACGTCACGACCACGCAGATGGACATGGCGATCGAGTCGGCGCTGCAGGAGGTCTACGACATGCTGAAGCAGGACGCGGCGCCTGCGGAAGAAGAGGCCGGAGCGGGGGCAGCGCCCACGGGCGGCATGGCGCCGGGCGCGACCGGCGGCGCGGGCGCTGCGGGACAGCAGCAGGAGCAGCCCGCGGACTCGCGCATGGACCCGTGGGGGCGGCCGCAGCGCTCGACCATCGGCGACATCGAGCTGCGCATCCTCGTTCAGGACGAGGACGGCAAGATCAACGTGCTGCAGCTGCTCTTCGAAGACGAGGAGGAGAGCGAGAAGGCCCTCGAGCGCCTCGCGCGGCTGATCGACTACTTCCGCGATGGCTCGACCGTCGACGTCGATCGCAGCGAGGCGATCCGCATCGCCCAGACGATGCGCGAGCACCTGCGCAACCGTCTGAACTCCGTGCTGCCGCGCGGAAAGCAGATGAGCGACATCGAGGATGACCGCGAGCGCGCCATGCCGCTGACGCTCAAGGAGTTCGAAGTGCTCGAGCGCATCGAACCGAGCTTGTTCCGCGACTTCCGCGACGAGCGCGGGGACATCGTGCACTCGCTGGGCTCCTACCTCACGGTGTGGACCTCGGTGCAGCAGGGCTCGTCCGAAGACAAGGGCTCCGAGGGATCGTCAGGCGCCGGTGCCAACCAACCGTCGCAGCAGGGCCAGAGCGGCGGCGCCAACGCCAACGGCAGCGACCCCAACTGGGGCGTGTGCGTCAACGTGAACACCGCGCCGGTCGCGGTGCTGAAGGCGCTCGTCGACGACCGCACGGTGGCCCCGCGCTTTTGGGACTCCGTCGTCGAGTACCGCAACCTCGAGAAGCAAGACGAGGAAGGCGAGGAGAGCGAGGAAGTCGACGCCGAGCCGCAGCTCGACGAGTACGGCCAAGAGATCGTCGACCGCGAGTTCTTCGAGAACATGGAAGAACTCGAGAAGGTCGACGGCTGGGAGCGCCTCGACGACGGCTCGCGCGACACGGTGCGCTCGCTTCTGTGCACGTCGAGCCACGTGTTCTCGATCTACGTGACCGCGCGCCGCAAGACGGGTACCCAAGACGACTTCGGCGGCACGCTGGGCGTGCCGCGGCCGGGCGAGCGCGAGGACGAGCGCGGCAAGGGCCTCGTGCGCACGGTGCGCTCCGTGATCTGGCGCAAGGCCGACGGCGACAAGACCACGATCGTGCCGCTCGTGCGCTGGGAAGTGCTCGATTACACGCCCTTCGAGGTCCTCGACTTCCCCGTCGAGGGGCGCTGAGCGGCCGTGGCGAGGCGCGAAGGCTCCGCAGCCGCGCTGCAGGTCTACGGGCACCTCTTCGCGGCCGTGGCCGAGGAGATGGGGCTCGCGCTGCAGCGCTCGGCGCTCTCGGCGAACATTCGCGAGCGCCGTGACTTCTCTTGCGCGCTGTTCGATGCCGAGGGGCGCTTGGTGGCGCAGGCCGCGCACATTCCGGTGCACTTGGGTTCGATGGGGCGCGCCGTCGCGTGTGTGCGCGAGCGAGCGCGGCTTGCGCGCGGTGACGCTGTGCTGCACAACGACCCGTACACGGGCGGTACGCACCTGCCGGACGTGACGCTCGTCTCGCCTGTCTTTCTGCCGCGCGAGCGCAGGCCGCGTTTCTATGCGGCGAGCCGCGCGCACCACTCCGACATCGGCGGTGCGTACCCCGGCTCCATGGCGCCCGTCGACGACGTTCACGCCGAGGGTCTGCGCTTGCCTCCGGTGCACCTCGTGCGCGGGGGGGAGCTCGTGTCCGAGATCCTCGCGCTCCTGCGCGCCAACTTGCGCGATGCGCGCGAGCGCGAGGGCGACTTGCTGGCGCAGTGGGCGGCGAATCGCCGCGCTGAGCTGCGCACGGTCGAGCTCGCGGCCGAGCACGGTGCCGCGGAGCTCTCGCAGCGCGCCGGAGACTTGATCGAGTGGACGTCGTCGCGCGTGCGCGAGCTCGTGCGGCAGTTTCCGTCGCGTCGTATCACGTTCCGCGACGCGCTGGAGCCCTCGCGCGCGGGTGGAGCGCCGGTCGAGCTCGTGCTGCACCTGCGTCGCCGCGGTGGCGAGCTCGAGCTCGACTTCCGCGAGGGTGCCGAGCAGCAGGGCGCGAGCCTGAACGCCACGCGCGCGGTCACCGAGGCCGCGGTTGCGTATGCGCTCGCCTTGCTCTTGCCCTCGGGCACGCCGATCAACGAAGGCAGCCGTGCGGGAGTTCGCATCCTGACGCGCGCGGGGAGTGTCGTGGACGCGAGCTATCCGGCCCCCGTGGCCGCGGGCAACGTCGAGACCAGCCAGCGCTTGGTCGACGTGCTGCTCGGCGCGTTCGCGCAGGTGTTCCCCGAGCGCATTCCCGCCGCGAGCGCGGGCACGATGAGCAACCTGTCCTTTGGCGGCACGCACGCGGGGCGGGGCTTCGCGTACTACGAGACGATCGCGGGGGGCGCGGGCGCGTCGCCGCTCGGGCCGGGCGCGCACGCGCTGCACACGCACATGACCAACACGCGCAACACGCCGATCGAGGAACTCGAGCAGCGCTTCCCCGTGCGATTGGAGCGCTGCACGGTGCGGCGCGCCTCGGGAGGCCGGGGAAGACACGCTGGCGGCGACGGAATCGAGAAAACCTTGCGCTTCCTCGTGCCTGCGCGCGCGGCGTGGATCGGAGATCGCAGCACGGCGGGGCCGTGGGGGCTCGACGGGGGAGGCGCGGGCGCGCCGGGCGAGCTGGCGCTCGTGCGCGAAGGCCGCGCCCGTCCGCAGGGCTCGCGCGCCACGGTCGAGCTCGCGGCGGGCGATCAACTTCAGGTCAAGACGCCCGGAGGCGGCGGCCACGGGCGTGCGGGCGGGCGCTGAGCGATCCCAGCGGCCGTGGCCCTTGTTGCGGTCGCCCGGCGGCGCGAGAATCCGCGACCCGCAGGCGGCGCACACGGCGCCGCAGCCCGCAAGCTCGCACCGCGCTCCCACAGGAACACTCCGAATGCCGTCCGTCAGCGTGTTTGGCGCCCAGTGGGGCGACGAAGGCAAGGGCAAGATCATCGACGGGCTCGCCCGAGACGCGGACGTGATCGTGCGCTACCAAGGCGGCGCCAACGCGGGGCACACGGTGATCGTCGGCGGCGCGAAGTACGTGCTGCACTTGATCCCTTCGGGCATCCTGCACCCGGGCAAGGTCAACGTGATCGGCAACGGCCTTGCCGTCGATCCTCTGAAGTTCATCGAGGAGGTCGAGGGCCTGCGCGCGCGCGGCGTGAAGGTCGATGGCTCCAACCTGCGCCTCTCGTCGGCGGCGCACGTGATCTTCGAGCACCACAAGCGCATCGACCTCGCGTCCGAGCGCTGGCGCGGCGTCGGTCGCATCGGCACCACGGGGCGCGGCATCGGGCCCTGCTACGCCGACAAGGCGGCGCGCACCGGCCTGCGCGTGGCGGACCTGCTCGAGCCCGAGCGTTGCCGGAAGCGCTTGCAGGCCGCGCTCGCGGAGAAGAATGCGCTGCTCACGCAGGTCCACGGCGAGCAGCCCCTCGTGCTCGAAGAGCAGCTCGAGCGTTACATGCACTTGGGCGAGATCCTGCGGCCGTTCGTCGGCGACACCGGCGCGGAGGTGCGCGATGCCTACCGCCGCGGCAAGCAAGTTCTCTTCGAAGGCGCGCAGGGCGCACTGCTCGACATCGACCACGGCTCCTATCCGTACGTCACGAGCTCGAACACGGGCTCCGATGGCATCGCCGCGGGCGCGGGCTTCCCTGCGCGCTGGCTCGACCGCGTGGTCGGAATCGCCAAGGCGTACTGCACGCGCGTCGGCGAAGGTCCTTTCCCGAGCGAGGACCACGGCGCCGACGGCGTCAAGATCCGCGAGGCGGGCAACGAGTACGGGGCGACCACGGGCCGTCCGCGGCGCTGCGGCTGGTTCGACGTGCTCGCGATGCGCTACAGCCTCGAGCTCAACGGCGCCGACGGCTGGATCATGACCAACCTCGACGTGCTCGACAGCTTCGAGGAGATCAAGGTCGCGACCGCCTACGAGGTCGCCGGTCGCGTGCACAAGGAATGGCCGGGCGCGCACGTGGACCTCGCCGACGTCAAGGTGCACATGGAGACCGCGCGCGGCTGGAAGACCGACATCACGGGCGTGCGGCGCTACGAGGACCTGCCCGTGCTCACGCGCAAGTACGTCGAGTGGGTCGAGAAGCTCGTCGGCGTGCCGATCGTGATGCTCTCGGTCGGACCCGATCGCGACCAGATCATCCCGCGCGAGGGCCTGAAGGGCGCGCTCGCGCACGCTTGAGCTCGCGATGACGCGCCCGCGCCTCAAGATCGAGCGGCCGGACTTCGGGGGCCCGTTCCCCGAGCACATCGCCGTGATCATGGACGGCAACGGACGCTGGGCGAAGGGGCGCGGGATGCTGCGCGTCTTCGGGCACAAGGAAGGCATCGGCTCGGTGCGCGAGATCACCACCGAGTGCGCGAAGATGGGCGTGAAGTCGCTCACGCTCTACGCGTTCTCCGTCGAAAACTGGAAGCGCCCGCGTCAGGAGGTCGCGTTCCTGATGGAGCTCTTGGAGCAATTCCTCGTCGAGGAGCGCCCGACTCTGATGGAGAACGGCGTGCGCCTGCGCGCGATCGGGCGCATCGACGATCTTCCGGCCGGTGCGCTCGCGCGGCTGCGCGAGACCGAGGCGCTGACGGCGCAGAACGAGGGGATGCTGCTGCGGCTCGCGTTGTCCTACGGGGCGCGCGCGGAGCTCGCCGATGCGCTCAAGCTCTTCGCGCGCGATGTCGCGGCGGGCAAGGTGCGCGAGGGCGAGATCGACGACGAGACCTTGCGACGCTACCTCTACGATCCGACCACGCCCGATCCGGATCTCTTGATTCGCACCTCGGGCGAGCTGCGCATCTCGAACTTCCTCCTGTGGCAGATCAGCTACAGCGAGATCTACGTCGCCAAGGAGTGCTG
>JBIKYW010000206.1:0-5929 GCA_044355055.1 Planctomycetota bacterium
TCGCAAGGCGTCGACGAACGCACCGTGCTGGAGCAGGGTCTCAAGGACAAGAGCGAGGAGTTCGCTCGCACCGGCGGGGCGCTGTACTCGTGAGCGAGCCCGAAGACCGCGGCCCGGAGCCCGAGTGGGGCAAGGTCCCGGGCAAGCCCTTCGACACGCGCTTTCTCGAAGGTCCGGGCTCGCGCACGCGCGAGCTCGGCCGTGCGCTGCGCATCTTCGGCGAGTTCGTGAAGGGCTTCCGCGCCCTGCACTTCGTCGGTCCCTGCGTGACGGTGTTCGGCTCGGCGCGCACGCCGCCGGGCTCGCGCTACTACGAGCTCGCGCGGGAAATGGGCGGGCGTCTCGCGACCTCGGGATTCACGGTCATGACCGGCGGCGGGCCCGGAATCATGGAGGCGGCCAACCGCGGCGCGAAGGAACACGACGGCTATTCGCTCGGCTGCAACATCGAGCTCCCGCGCGAGCAGAAGCACAACCCCTATCTCGATCGCTTCGTCACCTTCCGCTACTTCTTCGTGCGCAAGGTCATGCTCGTGAAATACTCGGTCGCCTTCGTCGCGCTGCCGGGAGGTTTCGGGACGATGGACGAGATCTTCGAGATCGTCACGCTGATCCAGACGCGCAAGGTGCACGACTTTCCCGTGGTCGTGATGGGGCGCGAGTACTGGGCGCCGATGTTCGAGTTCCTGCGCGGTCCGATGCTCAAGGAAGGCATGATCGAGGCGGCGGACGTGGACCGCATCCTCGTCACGGATTCGCCGGACGAGGCGATGGCGGCGATCGAGCACTCCGCGGCGCGCATGCTCCAGCGCACGTGGCTCAAGCGCGGCCGTCGCAGCTGGCTGCTCGGCGAGCGCGGACGTTAGCCCACGGCGGCTCAGCGCGGCGGACGGAGGTCGAGTACGCGACAGAGCGCGGTGAGCACGAGCGCGTGCCGGATGTCGCCCGAGGCGATGCGGGCGCGCACGTCCTCGAGCGCGAGGGTCTCGACGACGATGTCTTCTCCGCTGTCGAGCTCCTGCCCGTGGGTCTTCACGCAGTCCTCGGCCAGCCAGTGGTGGCAGAGGTTGTCGTGGAAGGCGGGATTGGGCTCGACGCAGCCCAAGTAGCTCCAGCGCTCGCTCGTGTAGCCGCATTCCTCGCGCAGCTCGCGCCGCGCCGCGTCGCCGTGCTCCTCGCCGGGATCGACGACCCCGCCGGGGATCTCGGTCGTGACTTTAGCCGACCCGAAGCGGAACTGGCGCACCACCACGAGACGACCTTCCCGCGTGAGAGCCACCACGTTGCACCACTCCGGAGTCTCCAGCACGGTGCGCTGCATGTCCTTCCCCGTGCGGGGATTCGTGAGCGTGTCGAAGCGCGCGCGGCAGATGACGAGGTCGGGGCCGTATTGGCTGTTCACGAGGGGCCAGACGCGCGGAAGGTCGCTCATAGGGCCCAGTCTAGGCTCCAGCGCGCTAGGACGCGCTCCCGCGGCGCGCTACCGTGCGCCAGTGAGCACGGTGGACTTGAGCGCGGACGAGCGCGGCCGGCGGCGGCAGGGCGTTGCGGCGCTGCTCGCAGTGCAGCTCTTCTTCGGACTCTTCCCGCTGTTTGGGAAGGTCGCCTTCGGCAACTTCACGGCCAAGTCCGTGGGCGCTTGGCGGATCGCGGTCGGGGGCGTCGTGCTCGGCGCGCTCGCCGCGACGCTCCACGGGCGGCGCTTCCTGCCCGAGCGCGGCGATCTGCCACGCCTCTTCCTGTGCGGGCTGCTCGGCATCGTGCTCAACATGGTCCTCTTCTTGGAGGGCCTCCAGCGCTCGACGGCGATCAACGTCGCCCTGCTGCTGCCCTTGATTCCCGTCTTCACGCTGCTCGTGGCGATCTCCGTGCGGCAAGAGCGCTTCGACCTCCCGCGCGCGATCGGCATGGCCGTCGCCTTCTGCGGCGCGGGGCTCGTGCTCTTCGAACGCGGGGGCCGCATCGGCAGCGATCACGTGATGGGCAACCTGCTCGTCGTCGCCAACGAGCTCTGCTACGCGATCTACTTCGTGCTGCTCCGTCCGCTGCTCGCGAAGTATCCGCCGCTGGTCCTCACGGCATGGGTGTTCCTGCTCTCGGCGTGGTCCATCCCCTTGCTCATCGGCGAGGCGACTCCGTTCGTGCCCGCGGAGGTGTCGGGGGACGCGTGGTGGGCGATTGGCTACATCGTCGTGTTCCCGACCCTGTTCACCTATCTGTTGAACTCGTTCGCGCTGACCCGCGTGTCGGCCTCGACTGCCGCGAGCTTCATCTTCATCCAGCCCATGATCACGGTCGTCGGTGCGCTGCTCTGGCTCGACGAGGGACTCCCGCAGCACTTCGCGCTCGCCACGCTGCTGACGTTCGGCGGAGTCTGGCTCGTGGCGCGTCGGCCCGCCGTGCGGCCCCTCGCGCCCGCACCGCAGAGGTCGTAGATTTTCGGGCCATGCACGCGCCGCAGGTCCCCGAGCCGTCCCGTATCCGTTTTCGCTGCAAGGCGCGCACGCGCTGGTCCGACGAGGACAACCAGAACGTGCTCAACAACGCGGTGTACATGACCCTGCTCGAAGAAGGGCGCCACGCCTACTTCGAGCGTCTGGGCTTGCTCGAACTCAATCACTTTCCGTTCGTGCTGGCTCAGTGCAACATCCGCTTCGTATCGCCTGGGCGCGGCGGCGCGGACGTCGAGGTGGAAGTGGTGACGACGCGGCTTGGTAGCTCGTCGTTCGAGCAGTCCTACCGCGTGCGCGAGACGCAGGGTGGCCGCGTGTGGTGCGAAGCGGAGGCGGTGCTCGTCACCTACGACGCGCGCAACGGCCGCAGCGTGCCGATGAGCGCCGCGTTCAAGGGCGCCATCGCGGAGTTCGAAGGACTCCGCTGAACGCGCCGCGCGCGCAGTTCAGCGCGGTGCGGGGAGCGGCTCGCCGGAGTGGACCGGTGCGAGCCAGCGGTGGGCGGGGCGCGTGTTCCATTCGCGACGCCATGCGCGGTGCTCGGAGTCGTCGGGGAAGCGCTCGGTCGGTCCGTACGGATAGCCGCTCATGCCGTGGAACGGCAGTGGCTCCACGTAGAGCGCCTCGACCGTGTTCGGATCGCGATCCTTGGCCCAGCCGTCGAGGAACACGAGGTAGTCGCGGCGCCAGCCGGGCTTCGGGGCCGGGAGCGTGCTTGCGTCGAAGCTCACGCTCAGCGCGTCGCCCGCGCCCATGATCACGAAGCGGTCGTCGATGACGTGGAGCAGCGGCAGGACGTCGCCGAGCTTGGTGTAGGAGCCGGGGTGCTGGTTCCAGCGCGGCTGCCACGCGAGGCGTTCCCAGTCGAAGCGCTCGGGCTGGTGGGGCAGGTCCGAGCGCTCCGGATCGCTGAAGCCGCGCAGCCACAGACGGGCCGACTGCGGCTCGATCGACGTCACCTCGAGCGGCGCGTCGTCCCCGTCCGTCGCGAGCCGAATCGAGTCCCAATAGAGCCGCAGCGATCCGAACAGGCGCAGGCGCGGATCGGCGCGGTCCAAGATCGCGCCGACGTCGATGACCATGCTCTTCGTCTTGCCGGCCGGGAAGCCGATCGGCGGTCCCGCGGGACGCCAGCCGCCCTGCCCGTCGGGCACTTGAAGCATCGGCGGGATGAACTCCTGCTCGGGGTCGCGCGCGCTCGCCATGTTGACGCTGGCGTCGGTCCAGTAGAACCAGCCGGTCATCACGAGACGCAACTTCTGCGCCTGCGCGACGCGCTCGCGGTCGAAGGAGAGCTCCAAGAAGTGCGGGTTCGCCAGGCCGAGGAACTGGCTCGGCGCGGGCTCGAACGGCGCCGCGTAGCGATCGTCGATCGCCGCGAGCTCCGCCGACCAGTCGCGTCCGTCGCTTCCGATCGCGCGCGGCGCGAGTGGCAACCTCACGCTGTGAGTGTGCGGCTCGGGGAAGGGCGGGAACGTGAACAGTTCATTGGGATAGATCTCGGTGTCGGCCGGATGATCGACGACGTCGATGCGGATGCGATCGAGGTAGGTGACCTCGCGCAGTTCCTCGGTGAACTGCAGCTCGAGCTTGCCGTCTCTCGGGGCGAGCTGCTCGCCGCGGACGAGCACGTACTCGTCGTGGTCCGGCGGCACGAGCATGCCCGGAGCCATGGGCAGTCCGAGCGGCGTGATGCCGAGCACATCGCTCACGAACACGTACTCGCTGCCATTCCAGCTGTAGAGGAACGGGCACGATCCGACGAGGCCTTCGCTTTGTTCCAGCGCGCTGCCGGTGCTCGCGCGGTCGCCGAGGTCTCGGCGCAGCTCGTACTGCAGCACGCCGTTGGGCCACGTGACGCGCACGAGGTCCGTTTCCTTGTGCTCGCCGACGCCGAGCAGCGTCGCCTCACCGCCCCAGAACACGCGGCGATAGGTCTCCTTCGCGCGCAGCTCGACGATCGCGCCGACGCCGCGGCGATTGTCCTTCACCCCGCGGAAGCCGAGTCGCACCGCGCCGTTGGGGCCGCGGACGCCGCGCTGGAGCGACAGACCCGCGTCACCGACTCCCACGGCGTCCCACGCGAGGTCTCCGTCGAGGTCTTCGAGCAGCATCGGCGCGCCGGCGAGCGCAACCTCCGTCGGAGCACTCTGCGCCGTTCCCAGCCCGAGCTGCCCCTGCAGGCGCGCGGGCTCGGAGGTCGTCCACAGCACGTCGAGGCTGCCGTCGAGGTCGAGGTCGAGCTGGAACAGCGCTTGGCTCGTCGGCAGCGTCCCGCTCGGTGGCGGGAGCTTTCCGTCGGCCTTCCAGCCGCCGCCGAGCTGTGCGCGCAGGATCGCGCCATCGGCGGACCAGACGTCGGGGCGCGAGTCTCCGTCGAGGTCCGCCACGAGCGGGCGATGCGCGCTGGAGCGGAGCTCCGCGAGAGCCTTCGACTCGTCGCCGAACACTCCGCCGCGCAGGTTGCTTGCGAGGTAGTGGAAGCCATCGCGACCCAAGAGCAGGTCGACATCTTGGTCGGTGTCGAAGTCCTCGGCGACGCACCACGCGAGCGCTGTGCCGCGCGGCAGCTTTGCCTCGGCCGTGACGTCGGTGAGCGTTCCCTCCGCGCTCGCGGACGCGAGCCCGTCGTTGCGAAGGAGCTGGGCGCCCGCAGAGCCCACGAGCAGCACGTCGAGGTCGCCCTCGTGGTCGTAGTCGATCGCGAGCGCGTCCGCGATCGTGCCGCTGGGCCGGGGAAGCTCCTTCGCGCTCGGGCTCCAGCTCGCGGACTGGTCCGCGATGCTGCGCGCGCTTCGGACCAACTTGAGCTGGCCCTTCGAGACGTACACGAGATCGAGCACGTTGTCGCCCTTCGCACCATCGAGGTCGAATGCCAGCGCCACGTCGACAGGCTCCGAGGCAAGCGTCTGCGCCCGCCATTCTCCCTTGTCCTGCAGCCCGAGGAACAAGCCGCGTCGACCCCATCCGACGAGGTCGAGATCGCCGTCGTTGTCGAGATCGCACGCGCGCAGTCCGCTCGCGCCCGCGAACTCCGGCAGGATCGTCTGTGTCGCGGAAAACTGCGGCAGCTTTCCGGTGCCGCCAAAGCGCGAACCCATCGGCTTGGGGAACGCGATGCGACCGAAGTTGCCCATGTCGAAGTCCTCGGTGCGCGGGCTCGGAACGCCGCGGTTGCCGAGCGATTGATGCTCGTCCAAGAGCTTCTCGCCCTCGGCGTCGCGATCGGTCATCGTGCAGTGTAGGCCGAGCTTGTAGATCGCGGGCAAGTACCACGAGCCTGCGTTCTCGATGCCGCGCGCGACCACTTCGCGGAGCAGACGCTCGTACTCGGCGGGATTCGAGCCCTGCACCGAGTCGATCAACTTGAAGCGCGTCGGCAGGTCGTCGGGCGCGAGCTCGAGCACGCGACGGAAGTCCTTGGCGGCGGCATCGAGATCGGCGTTGAACTGCGCGACGCGGCCGCGGTTGTAGAA
>JBIKYW010000207.1:0-5928 GCA_044355055.1 Planctomycetota bacterium
GACGGGGAAGACCTTGCCCTCGAAGCCGCCGGTGATGAGGTTGTGGAGCACTTGCCACCCGATCGAGCCGGGCCGTCGCGAGGCGCCGATCACGGCGACCGCGCGCGGGCGGAAGAGGCGGTCGAGCGAGCGGAGGTGGCGTGACCCAGAGGTCGAGCTGGTTTTCATGGGCGGCTCATTTTGAGACGGCTCGAGGTGCGCGGCGCGCCGCACAAGAGCGTAGCGGTGCGGTATGCTGCTCTTCGAGCGCAGCGCGTCCCCCTCGGATTTCATTCTCCATGTCCCGTATCGCCTTCGTTCTGACGACCTGCCACGAGTTCGAGGGCGTCAAGGTGCTCTCCTCGGTCCTGAAGAAGCACGGGCACCAGACGGATGCCTTCATCACGAGCGAAGAGAGCGACTACTACCAAGCGATCGCCGACTTCCGACCCGATGTCGTGGCGATCTATGCGACCACGGGCCAGCACGAGTGGCCCTATCCGTACATCCGACGCTGGAAGCGCGACAACCCGAAGCTGAAGGTCGTGATGGGGGGACCGCACCCCAGCCACGACCTCGAGCCGCTCGAGCACGTCGACGTGATCGACGCGACGATCAAGGGCGAGGCCGAGTACGCGATGCTCGAGCTCGTCGAGGCATGGGCCAAGAACGAGTCGATCGAGCTGATTCCCAACGTCGCATTCCGCGGCCCCGGCGGCGCGCCGATCCAAAACCCGATCCGCCCGGTGATCCAAGACCTCGACACGCTGCCCTTCCCGGACGTCGACATCTTCTACAAGTACCCGTTCCTGCGCTCGAAGCGCGTGCTGCAGGTCCACGCGAGCCGTGGCTGCCAGAACTCGTGCACGTACTGCTCGGTCGGCACGATGAAGAAGGATTGGGTCAGCGGCAAGAAAGGCGAGAAGTTCAATCGCACCAAGTCCGTCGACTACTTGTGCGACGAGATCAACGACGTGCTCGCGCGCTATCCGGGCTTCCGGATGATCAACTTCGGCGATGCCGCGCTGAACATGTACTCGGGTTGGTTGCAGGAGTTCGCGGAGAAGTGGCCGGCGAAGGTCGGCCTGCCGTTCGCCTGCAACATCAACATCAACTACCTCGACGAGGACGACATCATCGCGCTCAAGCGCGCGGGTTGTGTGTCGGTGCAGTTCGGGCTCGAGTCCGGCAGCGAGGATGTCCGGCTCAAGATCTACAAGAAGGGCTACACGGACGACGTCGTGTTCGGCATCCCGCCGCTCTTGAAGAAGCACAAGCTGACGTTCCGTACGAACAACATCATGGGTTCGCCGGCGGAGACGCTCGAAGACATGTTCGAGACGGTGCGGGTCAACAAGAAGATCCAGCCCAACGGCTGCACGGTGCTGATCTATCGCTCGTTCCGCTCGACGGTGCTCGGCAAGGAAGACTTCGAGCTCGGGCGACTCGACGAGGGCAAGGACATCGGCCCGTCCATTCAGCACGACTCGAACATGATCCGCGAGGATGTGCGCGAGGTCGTCAACCTCCAAAAGCTCTTCAACGTCGCGGTCTACGTGCCGTTCGGCATGCCCATCGTGCGTGCCTTGGTCCGCCTCCCGCGCAACCGTCTGTTCGAGGTCACGCAGCTCTCGTTTCTGTGGTACCAGCACGCCGTGGTCTCGGGGTACGGAATGCTCGACGACTTCCTGCTCGGCCTTAAAAATCTGCGCAATATCTTCCAGCCGACGCGTCGCAGGACGGCGGGGAAGGCCCTGCGGGAGCGCATGGAGACGGGCGTCGAGACCACGGTCTAGGCGCGCATTCCCCGCGGGCAGCGCTCGTCACTCCGGGCCTCGCCGACCGTGGTACCCTTCTAGCGTTCCATGGCCGTGTCCTCGATCCTCGCGGCAGCCCTCCTGCTGCCTCTGGCGGCGCAGGGGGCTGCGCCCGCGTCCCGACAGGCCTCGCTCGGCGCGGCACCGCTCGCGACGCCGGGCAACGTGCTCGTCATCACCCTCGACGACGTGGGCGTCGACCTGATCGGCGCCTACGAGAACTGGTACGTAGCTCAGGGACGCGAGCGCGGTGCGCCCGCCAACACCCCTGCGATCGACACGCTGCTCGCGTCTCGCGGGATCCTGTTCACCGAGTGCTGGACCGCGCCGATGTGCACTCCTAGCCGCGCGCGCCTGCTCACCGGCAAGTTCGGAATGCGCAACGGCATCGGAGCGGTGCTCAAGGAGACCGAGACCTCGGGCTACTTGAACCCAGGGTTGCAGGTCACGGAGCCCCTGCTGCCGCAGTTTCTGCGCGGTGCGCCGATGCCCTACACCTCGGTCGCCGTCGGCAAGTGGCACCTCGTCGACACTCCGCAGCGACTGAACATCCCGGATCATCCGCTCGGCTCGCCTGCGGGGACGTGGTTCGACCGCTACGCGGGGGCGATGTTCAACCTGCAGCAGGCAGCCCCGGGCAACGGCGTCAATGTCTACTCGAGCTGGATCAAGACCTACTGCTCGTTCCTGAGCCCGAACGTCGCGCCCTGCGCGAGTGGTAACCCGCCGTGCGACGTCCTGAAGTTCTCGCCGCCAGTCTCGAACTACGCGACGGTCGACACGACGGACGACGCGATCACGATGGTGGCGAGCTTGCCTGAGCCGTGGTTTCTGTACGTCGCCTACAACGCGGTGCATGCGCCCATGCACGACATCTCCGCAGGCATGCCGTCGCAGTACTGCCCGAATTACGCGCCCAACTTCTCGCCCTGCTATGCCGGAGCGAGCCCGACCTTCGCGTCGCGTCTGCGTTGCATGATGGAGGAACTCGACAACCAGATCGGTCGCCTCCTGTGCTCGATCGATGACACCGACACTACGGTGATCTTGATCAGCGACAACGGGACCGATCCCAACGGCCTGCTCCCGCCCCACGATCGCTCGACGGCCAAGGGCACGATCAAAGAGGGCGGTGTCCGCGTGCCGATGATCGTGCGCTCTCCGCTGCAGACGCCCGGGACCGTGGGACGCGTGTCCCGCGCACTCGTGAGCTCGACCGACGTGTTCGCGACAGTGGCGAGTATCGCGGGACGCTCGGTGCCGACCGGCATGGCGACGGACTCCGTTTCGATGATGCCGTACATCACGGGTTTTCAGGGGAGCGTGCGGAAGTTCGTGTACTCGGAGAACTTCTTCCCGAACTTCGAGCCCGACCCGCTCACGGGCGGGCCGCCAGCGAACTACGTCACCAATCGTCATGTGCAGGCGATTCGCGAGGCACGCTTCAAGCTCGTGCGGCGCACGGATCGCATTCAGAACACGGGCAACACCTTCACCGTCGTCGAAGAGTTCTATGACCTTCAGCAGGGCGGCCCGCCCGATCCGATCACGGGCGCACCGACACCCGATTGGTTCGAGGAGAACGACCTGCTCGCTTCGGGGCAGCCGCTCGCTCCCCGCGCATTGCGCGCCTTGACCGTGCTGCAACAGCGCCTGACCACCCTGTATCCGTCGATCTGTCGCTGAGTTGCGGGGAATGTGACGCGTTGTTTTGCGCACTAGCGCCACGCTGTGCGAGCGCCCGGTGAGTGCGAGACGAATGGGAGCGCATTCCAAGGAGGTTTCGCATGCGTCCCGTCGCACTTCGGCTTGTGTTGGCCGCACTAGCGGCCGCTCCGCTCGTCTCTGCCTGCGCATTTGGAGACCGTCACGTTCGGCTCGACTACCCGCCGGAGGGAACCGAGCGCGTCGAGGCCGTGCCCGCCAGTGCGAAGCTCGGCATCCGGCCTTTGCACGTCGCGCTCTTCACGGACCAGCGCGCCGAGCGCGCGCGCATCGGTGAGGTCCGCAATGGCTGGGGCATGCACACGGCGGACGTGGTGGCCGCGAACGACGTGTGCGAGTGGGTCCGCAAGGGGGTGCGAGCGGAGCTCGAGCGCGCCGGCTTCGAGGTGGTGGAGGACTGCCCCGCGGCGGGCGGCGTCGAGCTGCGCGGCGAGGTGCTGCGCGTGCACTGCGACGCTCTGTTCAGCTACGAGGCCGAGGTGCAGCTCTCGGCCGAGCTCGTGCGCGACGGTGTCGTGCTCGCGCGCTACCCCGCGAGCGGCAAGGGCAGCGCCGGAACCAACTGGGGCGCCACGGAGGAGGGGTACGGCGAGTCGCTGGCCCGCGCACTTCAGGCGGCCTCCGTGGACCTCGCGCTCCAGCTGCGTGCCGCGCCCAAGCCTTGAGCGTGTGAGGAAGCGCTCTTCCGCGTAACAGACCCGCTTTTTCGCGGATCGACTAGCCTCGGAGGCCCCATGTCGATCCGCACGCTCTTGAACGTCTTCACTCTGGCCGCGTTTGCCCAGCCCTCACTGCTCCTCGCCCAGTCCTCCCTCGTGACCTATGGCGGAGCGACCGCCAACGTGCGGATGGGGCAGGCCGTGTGCTACGCGGGGGACGTCGACGATGACGGCTGGCCGGATTTCGCCGTGGGCGAGCCCGGCTACAACGGGGGGGCCGGACGCGTGGTGTTGCGCCGCGGCGGTTACGTCGCCACCGGACAGGGGGCGGCGTACCTCTATGTCTTCGACGCGCCTCCGGGTGTCTCCGGCATGGGGCATGCGCTGCTCGGCGGCGTCGACTGCAACGCGGACGGCATCGAGGACCTGTGGATCGGCGCGCCGGGCTGGAATCCCACCGACCGCGGGCACGTGCTCTTCGTGCCGGGCACCCAGGCGGCGAACTACAAGTTGCAGGCTGGGCCGATCGGCGGTCGCTGGGGCTGGAGCTTCACGCACCTCGGCAACGTCGATGGCGACATCTATCGAGATGTGGCGATGGGGCTTCCCTACGACGACACGAACGGAACCGATGCCGGCGCGGTGATCGCGATCCGAGGCGGTTTCTTCGCGGTGCCGGGCTACCCCTTCTCGGTGTACACGCTGCTGGGCAATCAAGCGGGGTCGCTCTTTGGTCACTCGGTCTCGACGAGCGACCTCAACTTCGACGGCCGCGACGACGTGCTCGTCGGCGCTCCGTCGCAGGACAACCTCTTCGCGGCCAACTCGGGGCGCGTCGTCGCGTTCGATGGCATCACCCGCGCGCAGGTCTGGAGCGTCGCCGGTGCCTTCGGCGAGGAGCTCGGCTTCGCGGTCGAGGGCGGCTTTGATTTCGACGGTGACGGTCGCTCGGACATCTTCGCGGGCAGTCCCGCATCGGACGTGGCCGCGACGGACGCTGGGCGCGCGACGATGTACTCCGGTGCAGCTGCAGCCTCGGGGCAGACCACGGTGATCTTCCAAGTCAACGGAAGCGGCGCGACGGCAGCCTTCGGAACGTCGCTCGCTTTCATCGGCGACGTGAACGTCGATGGCCGCGTGGACGTTGCTGTCGGTGCGCCCGGCTTCGATCCGACGCCGATCACGCCCAATGCGGGTGCGGTGTACGTCTATTCCGGCGAGACGCGCGAGCGACTCGGGCTCCGGCTCGGCGGCACCGGCGACTCCTACGGCGAGTGCGTGGCGAGCCTCACGATCTTCCCGTTCCAGATCGGCAACCTCGAGAACGGAAATCTCGACGGCGTCGCGGGGCCGGAGTTCCTCGTCGGCTGCCCGCGATCGAACGACTTTGCGAACGACGGCGGGAAGGTCGATGTGCTGCGCCTCTATCCGGTGGCTCCGGTCGTGTACTGCACGGGCAAGGTCAACAGCGCGGGCTGCGTACCGAGCCTGCAAGTGCAGTTCGGGACGCCCGACGTGACCGCGGGACCGGCGCAGCCCTTCCAAGTGCGCGTTGTGAACTTGCTGAATCAGAAGAACGGGCTCTTCTTCTATGGACTGCGCGCGAGCGCGACCGCATTTCAAGGCGGCACGCTGTGCGTGGGCGCTCCCACGAAGCGCACGATCACCCAAGGCTCGGGTGGCAGCACCAGCGGCAGCGACTGCACGGGGACGATGCTCTACGACTTCAACGCCCTCGCGGCCTCCGG
>JBIKYW010000208.1:0-5853 GCA_044355055.1 Planctomycetota bacterium
GGCGATCAGCACGTTGCGTCCCGAGTACACGTTGCCGTTGATGACGTCGGCTTGAGAGCCAAGCCCGCCGAACTTCATGTCGTACAGAGGGTCCGCCGAGACGTTGCCGGCGAAGAGCGCGCTGTGGTAGATGCCGTCGTCGGTGGCCTCGAGCACGGCTTGAGTTGATTGCCGCACCCCCGCGACCTCGCCCGTCGACGTGACGGCGACGGTTCCGTCGGGCTGCTTGACGATGTTGTACCAGTAGCCACCTCCGGAGAACGAAATCGGAGCCTGCTCGCTGCCGACCGCGATCGTCGTGGTGTTTTGATCCACGGCGCCGCCGCGCACCGAGTCGATGGCGAGCGAAAGCCCCGCCTCCGCCACGTACAGTGCGCGCGTCGAGCCTTTCTCGCCTTCGTTCTCGCGCTTCACCGAGCCGCTGTAGCTCGCCAGACCCGCCGCGAGCGCCGCGAGCACCATGACCGCGATCAAAGCCACGAGCAGCGCCGATCCGCGCCGCCCACACTGCCGAGCATGAAGCTTCTGTCTCATCGCTTCCCCCCCTAGTTCCTCAAGTGCACGGTCGTCGTGACCGTCCGCAGCTGCATCGAACCATCGGGCGCGCGCTGTCCCACCGTCGCGCGCACGGTGACGGAGTTCCCGCCACTCGCCCAGACCAAGGCTAGCCCCGGTTCGTCGATCAGCCCGTTGCCGTTGTCGTCGACGTTGTTGTTCGCAATCTCGCCCTCGAGCACCTCGGGCACTCCTCGCGCGATCACGAGATTGCGCGGGTTGCTCGCAGCGGTGTCGAGCACGAGCACGATGTCTCCCTCGTCGATCATTCCGTCGCGGTCATTGTCCTGTCCGTCGTCGGGATCCTCGGGACTTGCCACTCGCGCGAGCTTGCGCTCCGCACCCTCGACCACGTTGCCGTTCGAAAAGCCCTGAACTTGGCGGAACTCGATCCACGACGCCGCGCGCTGAGCTGCGGGCGCGAGCGGCAGGCTCGACGAAGACACATTGACGAGCTCGGTCGCGATACGATCCACGAGCCGCTGTGCCTGCGCGGAAACGACCGAGGCACTGACTCCGGCGCTCGAAGCGTCTTTGCCCCGCTTCGCGACCGTGGCGATCGAGCCGAGGAGCAGCGCAGTGCAGCCCGTGGCGAGCAGCACTTCCAGCAAGCTCGCGCCGCGCCGACCGCGGCGAGCGTTTATCCGCGTCGACATAGGATCGTCTCCAGCTCGAAGGTCTCGTCGCCGCGCGCGCCGCTCCACTCCACGCGCACGCGGACCGGGAGGATCGAGTAGTCACCTGCGTGATCGAGGCCGTCGACCACACCGTCGCCGCTCAGATCCCGCGGCATCCCGAGGGCCGCGTCGACCACGTCCTCGCGCAGCCACTCGACACCTCCCGTCGTGACGGTGGAGAAGCTCACGCGTCCACACATTCCATCGCTGTCGCCCGAACGCACCCGCAGGCCCGCCACGGCGAAGTTCGCCCCGCGCGCAGGCACCGACAGACCCGCATCGTCTTGCGTGCTGGCGTTGTAGACGGCGTAGACGTCGTCGAAGTCGACGGCGGAGAGCTCTTCGAGCGCCCGCTCCGCGGCCACGCGCGCGAGCGCCGCTTCGCCCTCGCAGCGCTGCAAGGTCAGCGACGAGAGCATCGCTCCGGCCATGCCGACGGCTCCGAGCGTGAGCACCACGCCGCCGACGAGCACTTCGAGCAGGGTGAACCCCGCCCGCGTTCTGTGAATGTGTCTTCCCATGGCATCGCAAGCCTTCCGGCGTGGGATTCCCCCGCCGTGGCCCACCTCTTCGCGAGTGGGATCGACCAGCGCGCGGCGCACACCGCACGCCCTAATGCGATTTCCTTGCGGAACGCCTCGTCTCTCCGGAATTCCCTTCAGTCGTCGGCGCGGCGCGATTCAGCCCTGAAACATGCCGACTGAGCCACCCCTGCGAAAACAAGCCCGGGCTCCACCCCAGCGCAGGAAGTGGAGCCCGGGCCAGCGTTCACAGTCCGCCTCAGGCGAAGCTGCGCTTCCAGCTGCGGATCGCGTTCTCGAGGTAGGCGCGCAGCTCGGAGACCTTGACGCTCTCCTGCTGCATCGAGTCGCGATGGCGCACGGTGACGACGTCGTTCTTCAGCGTCTCGCCGTCGATCGTCACGCAGAACGGCGTTCCGACCTCGTCTTGGCGGCGATAGCGGCGACCGATGGCGGCGCTCTCGTCGTAGTAGGTGGTGAAGCGCGCGAGCCGCAGCATGCGGTCGATCTCCGCGGCCTTCTCCGGCATACCCTCCTTCTTCACGAGGGGCAGCACCGCGACCGTGATCGGCGCGATCTCCGGGTGGAAGTGCAGGACCGTGCGCACGTCGCCGTCGGGCAGGGCCTGCTCTTCGTAGGCGTCGATGAGGAAGGTGAGCGCGGCGCGGTCCACACCGGCCGCGGGCTCGACCACCCACGGGATGTAGCGCACCTTCGACTCGGGGTCGAAGTACGAGAGGTCCTTGCGCGACGCTTCGCCGTGGCTCTTCAGGTCGAAGTCCGTGCGGCAGGCGATGCCTTCGAGCTCGCCCCAGCCGAACGGGTACTCGTACTCGACGTCCGTGCACGCACGGCAATAGTGCGCGAGCTTCTCCGCTGGGTGCTGGTACTTGCGCAGCTTCGCGGGGTTGATGCCGAAGTCGACGTACCAGCTGAAGCGCTCGTTGACCCAGTACTCGTACCACTGGTCGTTCTGCTCGGGCGGGATGAAGAACTCCATCTCGGCCTGCTCGAACTCGCGAGTGCGGAACACGAAGTTGCCCGGCGTGATCTCGTTGCGGAACGACTTGCCGATCTGCGCGATGCCAAACGGCGGCTTGACGCGCGAGCTCTCGAGCACGTTCTTGAAGTTGAGGAAGATGCCCTGCGCGGTCTCGGGGCGCAGGTACGCGATCGAGCCCGAGCCCTCGACCGGTCCGACGTTCGTCTTGAACATCAGGTTGAACTCGCGCGCCTCCGTGAGCTCGCCGCCGCAGTCGCCGGGCTTCTTGGACGGCTTTTCGGGGCAGCGCGCGTCGTCGAGCTTGTCGGCGCGGAAGCGCGCCTTGCACTTCTTGCAGTCGACCATCGGGTCCGTGAAGTTCGTCACGTGACCGGAGGTCTCCCACGTCTTGGGGTTTTGGATGATGGCGCTGTCGAGGCCGACGATGTCGTCGCGCATCGTGACCATGCGCGTCCACCACGCGTCCTTGACTCGCCGCTTCAGCTCGACGCCGAGCGGACCGTAGTCGTACGTGTTGCCGATGCCTCCGTAGATCTCGGAAGCGGGGAACACGAAGCCCCTGCGCTTGCACAGGGAGACGATCTTTTCCATCAGGCTGGGGGCAGGGGTCGACATGGTCGCTCCAGATCGGGTCGATTGGGGCGAGGAGTGTAGGGAGCCGGGGGGCGAGACTCCATCGAGGGCCGAATCGGACCACTTGCGCGACCGCAAACAGCGGCGGGAAAGCGTCGAAAGCTCGCCTATACTCCTCCACTATGCAGACGGCCCCCGCGGCGCCCGTGGCGCCCGATCACCCCCTCTGGAATGCCCCACTCGCTTCCCGCGCCCGCTCCGGCGAGGTCGCGCGCGAGCTCGAACGCATCGGCGACAAGGTCCGCTCGGGGACGCGTATCACGCCCGAGGAAGGGCTGTACCTGCACGAGCACGCGGACATGCTCACGCTCGGCCTGCTCGCGGACCATGTGCGCCGCACGAAGCATCCCGAGCCCCACGTCACCTACATCGTCGACCGAAACCTCAATCCGACCAACGTCTGCATCACCGACTGCGGCTTCTGCGCGTTCTATCGCCGCCCGAAGGCGGACGGCGCCTATGTCCTCCCGCGCGAGGAGATCGTCGCCAAGATGCAGGAGCTCTCCGACCTCGGCGGTCGGCAGGTGCTGATGCAAGGCGGCCACCACCCGTACCTGAAGAGCGATTGGTGGTGCGAGCTCTTCGCGGACCTGCGCGCGCGTTTCCCGCACATCAACTTGCACGCGCTCTCTGCGCCGGAGCTCGATCACCTCTCGAAGATCGACAAGCGGCCGGTGGAAGACGTGCTGCGCGACCTGATGGCCGCGGGCTTGGGCAGCGTTCCGGGGGCGGGTGCCGAGATCTTGGTCGAGCGCGTGCGCAAGATCATCGCGCCGAAGAAGACCACGACCGAGCGCTGGCTCGAAGTTCACCGGCGCGTCCACGAGGCGGGCCTGCGCTCCTCGGCGACGATGATGTTCGGCCACGTCGAGACCGTGGCGGAGTGCGTCGAGCACATGACGCGCCTGCGCGACCTTCAGGACGAGACCGGCGGCTTCACGGCCTTCGCCTGCTGGCTGATGCAGCCCGACGGCGTGCCCGAGGAGCACATCTACCCCGAGCGCAAGACGCCGAGCGTGTACCTGCGCATGCAAGCCCTCGCCCGCATCTACCTCGACAACTTCGAGAACATCCAGACGAGCTACGTGACCGCGGGCCTGAAGATGGCGCAGGTGACGCTCTCGTATGGCTGCAACGACTTCGGCGGCACGATGCTCGAAGAGAACGTGGTGAGCGCCGCGGGCTGCTTCAACCTCGCGCCGATCCAGAAGCTCGAGAACGTGATCCGCCGCGCGGGCTTCACGCCGCTGCAGCGCAACTCGTGGTACGGCATCGTCGATCCGCGCCACCCCGCGCTGCACTCGGGGCCGCGCTCGGGCGCGGAATCGCGGCCGCGCGCGTGGCAGGGAGCCCGAGCATGAGCACCGCCACCACCAGCGCGCGCGACGAACGCCTCCTCGCGCTCGCGCGCGCGCACGACCTCGGCGCGATCGCGGAGAAGGTCCTCGCGCGCGAGCGACTGACTCACGACGACGGCGTCGCGCTCTACCGCAGCCCGCACCTCCACGCGGTCGGCGCACTCGCCAACCATGTCCGCGAGCGCTTCCACGGCGACCTCGCGTACTTCAACGTCAACCAGCACATCAACTACACGAACTATTGCAATAAGTTCTGTAAGTTCTGCTCCTTCGACCGCCTGCCCGGCCAGGAAGGGGCCTACCTGCTGAGCCCCGAGCAGGCGGCCGACAAGATCCGCGCCCACCTGAACGAGCCGGTGACCGAGGTGCACATGGTCGCCGGGGTCTGGCCCAAGATCCCCTACGGCTACTACCTGGACCTCCTGCGCGCGGTGAAGGCGGCCCGGCCCACGATCCACATCAAGGCCTTCACCATGGTCGAAATCGACCAGATCTGGCGGGCGGGCAAGCGCGACGCGGGCAAGGGCGATCTCCAGGAGGTCCTGGCGGACCTGGTGGCCGCGGGTCTGGGCTCCTGCCCGGGCGGCGGGGCCGAGATCTTCGCGGAGCGCGTGCACCAGCTGGGCTACGCCAACAAGATCAGCGGCGAGCGCTGGCTGGAGCTGGCCGGCGAGGTGCACCGCGCGGGGCTGCGCTCCAACTGCACCATGCTGCACGGCCATCTGGAGACCCCTGAAGAGCGCATCGACCACCTCTCGCGCCTGCGCGCGCTGCAGGACCGAACCGGCGGCTTCCAGACCTACATCCCGCTCTCGTTCCACCCGGCCAACAACGAGTGGAGCCACCTGCCGGGACCCACGGCGGTGGACGAGCTGCGCGAGCTGGCCGTGGGCCGCTTGATGCTCGACAACATCGCGCACATCAAGGCCTATTGGATCTTGATGGACGTGCCCGTGGCCCAGACGGCCCTGTCCTTCGGGGCCGACGACGTGGACGGCACGGTGGTCGAAGAGAAGATCTACCACGACGCCGGCGCCACCACGCCTCAGCAAGTCAAACGCGCGGAGCTGATCCGCTGGATCGAAGACGCCGGGCGCATCCCGGTC
>JBIKYW010000209.1:0-5849 GCA_044355055.1 Planctomycetota bacterium
CGCTGGCTCTCCGCGGAAGCGCTGATTCTGCTCGGCACCCTCTCGGCTTGGGCTGTGAGCGTATGGAACACGTTCCGCGGCGGCGGCGACGTGTACTTCGACACCGCGACGATGGTGCTGCTGCTCTATTCGGTCGGGCGCTGGCTCGACGTGCGCGCTCGAGAGAAGGCGACCGAGGAGCTCCGTCGCATCGTGCCCGAGCGCGAGTCGGCGGTGGCGTTGATCGAGGGGGACAGCGAGCGCGAAGTGCGTCCTGAGTCGTTGCGCTCAGGCGATCTCGTCCGCGTCCGTCCCGGCGAGATCGTGCCCGTCGATGGAGTCGTCGAGTCGGGGCGCTCGTTCGCGGACACCTCCGCGCTCACGGGCGAGTCGCAGCCGCGGAGCGTCGGCGTCGGAGACACGGTGCACGCGGGCATTGTTCTCACCGATGGCGTGCTCGTGGTCCGTACGGCCGCGGGCGTGGGCTCGCGCTTGCGCGACGAAATCGAGCGGCTTCTGCACGAGGCCCTGACGCAGCGCTCGCGCTGGGTGCGCATCGCCGACCGCATTGCCGGCGCGCTGATGCCGTTCGTCTTCGTGCTCGCGGCCTGCGTCGTCGCACTGCGCTGGCGGTCGCACGGTCCCGAGCAAGCGTGGCTCGCGGGTCTGTCCGTCGTGTTGATCTCGTGTCCGTGTGCGCTCGGGATCGCGACGCCGCTCGCGTTCTGGACGGCGATCGGCGAGGCGTGGCGGCGCGGCATCCTCGTGCGCGGTGGCGAAGCGCTCGAACGACTGGCGAGGGTGCGCTCGGTCTTGCTCGATAAGACCGGCACGCTGACCTCGGGCGAGTTCGAGCTCGAGTGCGTGCTGCCCGAGGAACGTGGCGATCCCGTGGAGCTCTTGCGCCTCGCGGCCGCGCTCGAGGTCGGCAGCGAGCATCCGATCGCGCGTTCGATCCGGCACGCCTGGCGCATTCGCGGGGGCGCTGAATTGCCCGCCGTGAGCGAGTTCCGTGCGATTCCCGGCGTCGGAGTCGAAGGCCTTGTTCTCGGCCGCTCCCTCGCGCTCACCAGCGACCGCGAGGCGGATCACGAGGGTGCGACGGTGGTTCAGCTCGTCGAGCGGACCGGCGGTGATGCATGCAGGTTGGCGCGGCTCGTCTTGCGCTCTCCGGCGCGCCCGGAGGCGCGCGAGGTCTTGCGCGGGCTCCGCGGACTTCAATGCGAGGTCGCGGTGCTCACGGGCGACTCGGAGGGACCGGCGCGAGCGCTCGCCCGCGACCTCGGAGTCGAGGTCGAGTCGCGCCTCTCGCCCGCGGACAAGGTCGCGCGGATCCGCGCGCGCGGTCGCTCCTCGGCGTTCGTCGGCGACGGACTCAACGACGCGGCCGCGCTCGCCGCAGCGGAGGTCGGAATCTCGATGGCCGGCGGATCGGCGACGAGCCTCGCGGCAGCGCAGGTGAACCTCTTGCGACCGGGCCTCGCGGAGCTGCCCGAGCTCTTGACGCTCGCGCGTTCGGCGGTGCTCGCCGCCAAGCTCAACCTCGCGTGGGCGTTTCTTTACAACGGCGTCGGCCTCTATCTCGCGGCGACGGGCGCGCTGACGCCGATCTTCGCGGCCTCGTCGATGGTCGTCTCGAGCGTGTTTTCGGTGCTCAACAGCGGCCGCTTGATTCGCCGCCGCGCCGCTGAGCCGGCGCCCGTCGAGGTACGCACCAGTTCGCACGCGGACTCCGCACTCGGGCCTACGGCGGGTGTGCGTAGTCCCACCTAAGTTTCGAGCGTACGCGGCCGAAGTCGGTCGTGGAGGTCACGGACGATGCCGCTGGGGAAGACGCGCGACAGGGTGGTGCAGGGACTCGGGAGAGCCCGCGGGCGGCTGCATCGCTACAACGTGATCCGCATCGCCGTGGCGCTGCTTCTGACCGCGCTGATCGCCGCGCTCCCTGCGTTCGACTGGCTGCGCTTCGACCTGTGGGGCGGCGAGCACCACTACCTCGGCGAGCGGATGGGGCTCGTCGAGACGGCCAAGCGCTTCGCCTTTCCGTTCCTCGGCATCAACGTCGCCATCATCCTCGCGAGCCGCTTCCTCGGGCGTTACTTGTGCGGCTTCGTGTGTCCGTACGGAGCGGTGGCGAGGCTCGGCGAGTGGCTGCGCTTTCGGGCCAAGACGCGGCGCGATCACGCGGTCGGTGTCGCGGTCTTGCTCTCGATCTGCGCCTTGCTCTCAGCGATCACGTTCAGCTTCTGGGTCGACTGGCGTGTCTTCCGCGATGGGTCCGCCCTCGCGTGGGCACTCGCAGGCAGTTTCCTGCTCGCGATGGTCACGAGCTTCTACTTCTTCGTACAGCGCATCGGCCTCGGCTTCTGCCGCAATTGGTGTCCGTCGGGCGTGTACTTCGCGCTGCTCGGCCACGAGACGTTCAACGGAGTCCAGTTCGCGCACCCTTCGAGCTGCACGGACTGCGGAGCGTGCGACAAGGCTTGTCCCATGGACTTGAAGCCCCGCGAGATGTCCGGTGGGGCCTATCGCACGGGAGATGGCTTCTATCCCGACGGGCTGTCGAACTTTTCGCTCTGCATCCGCTGCGGGGACTGCATTTCGGCCTGTGAAGGCACGAACCAGCGCTCGAACGATCCCGTCCCGCTGCGCATGGGCTTTCTGCCCGAGGGTGCCCGCGAGAGCGGTGCGCCCGACCACGTCGAGAGCGGCACGTGAGCGCCTTGGAGCTCGTGCCGTTCGTGGTGCTCGGCCTCGCGGGCTCGCTGCATTGCGCCGGGATGTGCGGGCCTCTCGCGCTCTCCTTCGCGCTCGGACGCGGCGCGCCGCGCGCGAGCGACGTCGCGGCCTATGTCCTCGGAAAGGCGGCGATGTACTCAGTGCTCGCGCTGTTCGCCGCGCGTACGATCGCCGAGGTGGGCGCGCGCCAGCCCGGGTGGCTCGCGGGATTGCGTGCGTCGCTCGCGGTCGTGGCGGCGCTCGTGATGCTCTCGGTGGCACTCTCGGCGCTCGGTTGGCTGCGCACGCCACGCTGGCGCTGGTTCGGCTCGCTGGAGAAGGCCTTGCGCGGTGCGCTGCGCGGGACCGACGAGCTCCCCGGAGCCATGCGCGGGCTCGCCTTCGGCGCGGCGAACGGGCTCTTGCCCTGCGGGCTGTCTTGGTCTGCGATCGCCCTCGGTGCCGCAGCCGCCGAGCCGTCGCTCGCTCTGGCGGGTCCGTTCGTCTTCGGCCTCGCCACCGGGCCCGTCCTCGGGGCGCTCGCACTCGGCGCAGGTCGCATTCCTGCAACGTGGCGCGCGCGCGGTGCCCGGCTAGCGGCCTTGGCGCTCCTCGGCTACGGCACTTGGACCTTGGCGCGAGGGCTTCAGCCGCTTGCGCCCGAGTCGAGTGCGAAAGTCCTTCCGGAGTGCTGCACGGACGAGCTCGTTTCCAGTCCTGAAACGCGATAGTTCTGGGCTCTGGTCAAGCCGAACGATTTGGACGTGCGATAGCTGGGGTGCGCCCGGCGTCGTGGCTCCCGCGGAAGGGAGCGGCGCCCGCGCAGAACCCCGCCACCCCGCTCACGATGTCCAGCCTGCAGCTCGACCCCATCCTGCTCGAAGCCGTCATCCGCGGCACGGCCGAAGGGCTCACGATGACCGGCCTCACGCCGCCGCCCGTGGGTGCCTCGCGCTTCCACACGGTCTCGCGCCCGATCTCCGTGATGGTCGGCATGGTGGGCAAGACCAACGGCACGTGCGCCATCTCGCTCTCGGAGAAGGCCATGCTCCACATCGCAAGCCAGCTGATGGGCGAGGAGCGGCGCGAGATCGACGTCGAGACGGTGGATGCGATCGGCGAGGTCGCGAACATGATCGCGGGCCGCGTCAAGGAACTCCTCGTCGGCACGCCCTTCGAGATGGAGAACATCTCGGTGCCCAGCGTGATCATGGGTGCGAGCTACTCGGTGCACTTCGCGCGCGGCATGCACGTCGTGTCCGTCGACTTCGAGCTCTCGAACCTGCCGCTCACGGACGCCAAGGATCGCTTCTTCTCCGTCACGCTCTCGCTGCTGCGACGCGTCGCCGTCGCAGCGTGAGCTCGCGCGCGGTCAGACGAGTCCGAAGACGACGTTGAGCAACCGGTAGGTGAGCGCGGCGAGGAGCGCCGTAGCAGGCAGGGTGAAGACCCAAGCCATCAGGATCTTGCTGCCGAGGCCCCAGCGAACGGCAGAGAGTCGTCTCGTCGCACCTACGCCCATGATCGAGCCGGTGATCGTGTGGGTCGTCGAGACGGGCACGCCCATGTAGGCCGCGACGCCGAGCGTCGCGCTCGCAGCCGTCTCCGCGGCGAAGCCGTGGATCGGCTGGATCTTGATCAGGCCCGAGCCGAGCGTCTTGATCACCTTCCAGCCGCCGGCCGCGGTGCCGAGCGCCATCACGGTCGCACAGGCGAGCTTGACCCACAGCGGGACCTCGATCTCAGACTGGAACCCACCGGCGACGAGCGCCAGCGTGATCACGCCCATGACCTTCTGAGCGTCGTTGTTGCCGTGCTCCCACGCCATCCACGACACGCTCAGGAGCTGCGCCTTGCCAAAGGTTCCCTGCACACGCCGTGGCGACCAGCGCCGCACGAGCCACAGGAGACCCCACATGAGCAGGAAGCCGAAGAGCAGGCCTGCGATGGGGGAGACGAGCATCGCTACGAGCGTCTTCTGCACACCCGCGAAGTTGACGATGTCCGAGCCTCTCGCCATCGCAGCTGCGCCCACGAGCGAGCCGATCAGCGAGTGGGAGCCGGAGATCGGCATTCCCAGCCAAGTCATCCCGGCGACCCAGAGCGCGGCCGCGAGCATCGAAGCCAGTACCACCGTCTGGGTCACGAACTGTGGGTCGACGAGGCCGCCTCCGATCGTCTTGGCGACCTTGGTCGAGACGAGCGCGCCACCGAAGTTGAGCGCCGCCGCGAGCAGCACCGCCGACGAGGGGCTCAGCACGCGGGTCGAAACGACCGTCGCGATGGCGTTCGCGGAGTCGTTCCAGCCGTTGGTGTAGTCGAAGAGCAACGCCGCGATCACCACGGCGATGATCAGGAAGGTCGGATCAGCCATTCTTGAGGATGATCGCTTCGATCACGTGGCCGACGCTGGAGCACTTGTCGAGGGCCGACTCGGTGATCTCGTGCAGCTCTTTCATCACGATGAGCTTGACCGGGTCCTTCTGCTGCGCCGCGCGCTCCTCGGCGATGAGCTTTGCGAGCACGCCGCGGAAGATCAGATCGCCTTCGTTCTCCAACTTGGAGAGTTCGAGCAGCGACTCCTTCATCTGCGGGATCTTCTTCATGTCCCGCAGGCCGCGGATGGTCACTTGGAGGCGCTCGGTCATCAGCACCAGCACCTGCGCCTGCGCGTGCAGTTCCTCGGGCACCCGCTCGATGCCGAACATCACGAAGCGCTGCGCGCATGCGTCGATGTAGTCCACGACGTCGTCGAGTCGCGTCACCAGCGCGTGGATGTCCTCGCGGTCGATCGGGGTGATGTACGTTTGGTACAGCATCTCCAGTCCGCGGTGCGTCACCCGGTCGGTCTGGTTCTCGATCTCCTTCACCGCCCGCGCGTTCTCGCGGAAGTGCGGCGGGTCCTTGAGCAGGTTCTGGAACGCCTTCGCCACCTCGACGATCCGGGCACCGGACTCGTCGAAGAGGTCGAAGAACTCTTCGTTGCGGGGAAAGAGACGGAAGGCCATGCGGGGGCTCCTCGTGGGGTTGAGGGGCCGTCAGGATGGCGTCCGACCCGCCGCAAGATCAAGAAAGGATCAAGAGATGGGCGCTGCGCGGCGAGCCTTGGTCGCTTCTTGATAGCTCGGCGGCCAAAGGGCTCTCGGGGGCAG
>JBIKYW010000488.1:0-3126 GCA_044355055.1 Planctomycetota bacterium
GCGCGAGATGGCGCCGGTCTCGCGGTCGCGCACGAAGATGTCTTGGATGCCGTTCGTGTCGTTTGCGACGAGCGCGTCCGTTGCGGTGAACGCGACGTAGCGTCCGTCAGCGGAGAGCGAGGCCTCGGCGGAGTTCGTACGCGAGCCCGCGACCGTCGTGCTCGCGCGCAGCGTCGAGTTCGCGCTCACGTCGTACACGAAGACGTCTTGCAGCGCGTTCTGGTCGCCCGACTCCAGATTGGTCGCCGTAGAGGCGAATCCGATGAAACGCCCGTCCTCGGACACGCTCGGCAAATCGCTCGCGCCGTTGGACTGCTGGCCAAGGAAGGTCAGGCTCACGCGGCGCAGAAATCCGGTGAGACGGTCGCGCAGGAAGATGTCCTCAGCGCTGTTGGTATCGCCGTCGGCGAAGTTCGTCGCGGCGGAGCGAAAGACGAGGAAGCGGCCATTCGGCGACAGGAATGCCTGTCCGGAGGCCTGATTGCCGAGCTCGCGTAGCGTGCTGAGGCTCTCGATCGAGGTCGTCTGGAGCTGCAGGTCGCGGATGAAAACGTCCGCAAATCCGTTGGTGTCGTTGGGCACGAGGTTGGTCGCGTCGCTCACAAAGGCGACGTAGCGAGCATCGCTGCTGATGCTCGCACCCCACGAGTCCCCGTTGGCCTGCGTGCCTCCCGTGGCGATGCTGATGCGCTGGAGTCCGCCCTGCGTGCAGAAGATGTCGCGCTTGCCGTTGGTATCGCCGGCGATGAGGTCGGTGGCGAGGCTCTCGAACGCGACGGCGCCGTTGTCTGCCACGCTCGGGGCGAAGGAGGCTGCGTTGCCCGCGTTGCCCTGAGGGTTACGGCTGACCAAGTACGCCGAGTGGGGGGTATTCGGGCTGTTGTTGATCGATACGGCATACACATCCGACGTGCCGTTGCCGTCGAAGGGTGCCAGGCTCCAAGCATCGCTCTCGAAGGCTGCAACGCCACCGTTGCGGCTGATGCGCGCGTTGCGTGACGCGAGATTGCCCTGACCGTTCGGTCCGAGGCTCAGGCGTACGGTTGTCGACTGCCCCCCGAGAGTCCTCCGCAGGAAGATGTCGCGCACTCCATTGGTGTCATCCGAGACGAGATTGGTGGCATCGCTCTCGAAGACGACCATCGGAGTGCCGTAGTCGTAACTCGTGAACGGCCGCTCCGAAGCGCCGTTGCCCTGCTCGCCGGACGAGCTCTGGCTGATCAACACGAGCGAGTCTTGATCGAAGCGCCGCAGATAGACGTCCGAGACGCCATTCGTGTCGCCCGGGAGCAGATTCGTCGCCCCGCTCGCGAAGACGATTCCTTGCCCGTAGTACAGCATCTGCGCCTGATTCGAGGGGCCGTTCCCTTCGACAGGCAATCCCCCGCGCCGACTCGCGACGTCGGTGAGGGTCTGCGAATAGGCGACGGAGGACAGAATCGGGAAGACGACCGACAGAATCGGCGAGCGCATGCGGAACTTCTCCGTGGGAGGGAGATAGGGGGGGGACGACAGCCAGACGCTAAGCGCACCGCGCAATTCTCGCAAGGGGCCGCAGTGTCATGGGAATGCGAATCGACGGGACTTTGGTGCCCCGCGCGCGCGGCGGAACTCGCTGCGGAGGCTCACGGCCTCGCGTTCCCAAGCGTCGCAGCCTTCGAGCGGACGCCTGAGGAGTGGCGTAGGAATGCCCGCAAGATTGGAGCACGAGAGCCTGCGACGGCTCGGCCTCCGTGCCGTGCCTAGCGCGCCCCGTGCCGGCTGTGCGCTATCGCCTGCAGCGTCTCCGCCGTAAGGTGGCGTTCCATGGCTCCGGGACGAGAGGGATCGAAGCGCGAGGCGCTGCTGTTGGCGACGCTGGCGCTGTTCACGGGCTTCTTCGTGGCGGCGAACTTCCTCGGCAACAAGCTGTGGGAGTTCACGCTGCTGGGGTTGAAGCCCAGCGACCTCGGGCTCGACGGCGAGACGTTCGTTGCCACGGCGGGCATCATCGCGTTTCCGCTGACGTTCATCCTCACGGACCTCGTGAACGAGTACTTCGGCAAGCGCATCGTGCGCACGTTCACGTGGCTCGCGATCGCCGTGAACATCGTGCTGCAGCCGATCGTGATCGGTGCAGCGGCGGCGCCGACGGTGAGCTTCACACCCGGCATCGACTCGGCGACCGCGCACAAGTCGTACGAGCTCGCCTACGGCGCGACGTGGACGATCACGATCGCGAGCCTCGCGGCGTTCGCGCTCGGACAGTTCGTCGACGTCGCAGTCTTCTCGTGGCTGCGGCACAAGACCGGCGGAAAGATGATCTGGCTCCGCGCGCAGGGCAGCACGGTCGTGAGCCAGCTCATCGACACGCTGATCGTGATCTACCTCGCGTTCTATCTGCTCCCGGCACTCGTCGGCGACGAGCACATGAGCGCCGAGCAGGCCGGGCGCATCGCGCTCACGAACTATGTCTACAAGTTCGCGCTCGCGGTCGTGATGACGCCCATTCTTTACTTCGCTCGCGGAATGGTGATTGCGTGGCTCGGCAAGGACGAGGCCGCGGCGCTCGCCGACGAAGCGCACCCGAGCGATCCTCACTGAGGAACACTCATGAGCACGTTCTGTCCGCACTGTGGCGCTGCTTCTCACGAGGGCGCGGCCTTTTGTCCGTCGACGGGCAAGTCGCTCGCTCCTCCGGCTCCCGCGCCGACTCCTGCACCGATGCCGAGCGAGCCGCTGGTCGAGTACGGCGTGGGGGAGACGATCCTCCTCTCCGTCATCACGTGCGGAATCTTCGGTCTCGTGCGCTTCTATCAGGCAGCCCAGTCCTATCGCCGCGCACTGCCCGGCGCTGCGCCCAACTTCGAGTGGCAGTTCTGGACTCACCTCGGCACCAGCTTGCTCGGCTGGGCGACGGTCAGCATTTTCGTCGGTGTGCCGCTCATCATTGCGTCGGTCGTGATCGGGGCGCTGATGCTCGGCGAAGTCTGTGCGGCGCGGGCGGAGCTCGCGAGGCGCGCGGGCGTGGCGCCGATGCTCTCGAGCGGCGGGACGCAGGTGACCTTGTGGGTGCTCGGTCAGGTGCTGGGCGTCGTGGTCGTCGGAATCGTGCTGCTCGTCGTGCAGGCCGTGCAGTTCTTCCAA
>JBIKYW010000547.1:0-2698 GCA_044355055.1 Planctomycetota bacterium
CTGAGTGCTCAGACTGCAGGCTGCTGCTGCGACAGGCAGTGGATTGCCCCGAGGCCCCAGATGAGCTCGGTGCAGTCGATGCCGATCACCTTGCGCGAGCGGCCGAAGAAGCGCTGCAACGTCGCGAGCGCCTCCGCGTCGTGCTTCTTGTGGCGGTACGTCGGCACGAGCACCGCTCCGTTCACGAACAGGAAGTTCGCGTAGGTCGCGGGCAGGCGCTGGCCGTCGTGCTCGACCACGCCGGGCATCGGCACGGTCACGACGTCGTAGGGACGCCCATCCGCGTCGCGCAAGAGCTTGACGCGCCGCAGGTTGTCGGCGAGCAGCTCGTGGTTCGCGTCGCGAGGGTCGGGCTCGACCGTGGTCAGGATCGTGCGCTCGTCGAGGAAGCGCGCGAGGTCGTCGATGTGGCCGTCGGTGTCGTCGCCGACGATGCCCTCGCCGAGCCACAGCACGCGCTCGACCCCGTACCACGCGCAGAGCACGCGCTCGATGTCGCGGCGCTTCATGTGCGGATTGCGGTTCTTGTTCAGCAGGCAGGCTTCGGTGGTGAGCACCGTGCCGCGGCCATCGAACTCCACCGAACCGCCTTCCATGACGATCGGTGCTCCCTTGTGGCGCGGGAGCCACAAGCCCTCGAGGCGACCTTCGATCGACGCATCGCCGGAGGCCATCGCCTCGGCGACGCGCGTGGGCACGGCGTCATCGGCATCCCAAGGCGGGTACTTTCCGCCCCATGCGTTGAAGCCCCAGTCGACGATCGCGACGCGGCCGCGCTTCGCGCGCGAGCGGTTCACGAGGAATGCGGGGCCGTGGTCGCGGCACCACGCCTCGTTGGTCGGGATGCGGTGGAAGCGGATGCGCTTGCCGAGCCACGCCCTTCGGATGCCGTTCTCGACGAGCTGTTCCGCGACGATGCGCTCCCAGTTTCCGTTGGGCACGTTGATGTGCACCAGCTCGCGCGGCGCGATCTCGCGCACGATCGCAGCGAGGTTCGCCGGAACCGTGTGGTACTTGTCGGGAAACGAAATGCCCTCGGGGCGGGGCCAGCTGAACCAAGTCCCGCTGTGGCGCTCCCACTCGGCCGGGAAGGTCCAGCCCTGCTGCGCGGGCGTTCCCGCGAGCAGCTTCGGCGTGCGCTGCTTCATCGCTAGACGCCGAAGCGGCGCGTGATGCCTTCGTAGGCGTCGATGCGGCGGTCGCGCAGGAAGGGCCAGTGGGTGCGGCTGAACTCGACCTTGTCGAGGTCGGCGGGCTGCACGATCACCTCTTCCTTGTCGACGCTCGCGCGGTACACGATCTGGCCGTTGGGCGAAGCCATGAACGACTGGCCCCAGAACTGGATGCCGTCGGCATTCACCGGCTTCTTGTCGAGCCCGAGGATGTGCTCGTGCCCGATGCGGTTGGGCGCGACGACGTAGCAGCCGTTCGCGACGGCGTGCGAGCGCTGGATCAACTCCCACGAGTCGTGCTGTGCTTCGCCGTACTCCGCCTTCTCACTCGGGTGCCAGCCGATCGCCGTCGGATAGAAGAGGATCTCGGCACCCTGCAGCGCGGTGAGACGCGCTCCCTCGGGGTACCACTGGTCCCAGCAAATCAACACCCCGATCTTCGCGTGGCGCGTGGTCCAGGTGCGGAAGCCGAGGTCGCCGGGCGTGAAGTAGAACTTCTCGTAGTACAGCGGGTCATCGGGGATGTGCATCTTGCGATACACGCCCATGAGCGAGCCATCGGCGTCGATGATCGCCGCGGTGTTGTGGTAGAGGCCGCTCGCGCGCTTCTCGAACAAGCTGGCGACGATGACGATGCCGTGCTTCTTCGCGAGCTTGCAGTAGAGATCGGTCGTCGGGCCGGGAATCGTCTCGGCGAGCTGGAAGAAGCGGTGGTCCTCGATCTGGCAGAAGTACTGGCTCGTGAACATCTCCTGCGTGCAGACGATCTGCGCGCCCTTGCGGGCGGCCGCCTCGATCAGGCCCGCCTGATGCTTGCGGTTCGTCGCGACGTCCTCGACGCAGCGCATCTGCGTGAAGCCGATGTTCACGACGCGGGACGAGGGCCGGGAGGCGGTCTTGCTCTGCTTGCGTGCCATGGGGCGGAGATTATGGAGTCCGTCGGCCCCGCGCGCGAGCGAGGGAGCGCGCGACACGCGCCCGCTGCGGGCTTCCCGAGCGCGTCGCGGCTATTCTCACGCGCATGACGTCCCCCGTAGGCCGAGAGCGTTGGCTCGGACCCGCGCTGCTCGGGCTCGCGTTCCTCGCGTGGGGCGGCGCGCTGAGCGCCGAGTACGTGCTCGACGGCGCCCTCGTGGTGCGCGACAACGGCCTGCTCTCTCCCTTCGAGCCGCTGCGCATCGCGGGGCTCGACTGGTGGGACGGGACGGGACGCCCCGGCGGTCTCTATCGGCCGGTTCCGTTGGTGCTTTTGGCGTGGCTGCGCACGCTGGGAGACGGCTCGGCATTTGCAATCAACTTCGCAAACGTGCTGTTGCTCGGCGTGGTCGCGTGGCTTCGCTACGGACTTCTTGTCAAGTTGCTCGGCTCGCGCGCGGGCGCGCGGGAGATCGCGTTTGCGGTCGCGGCGCTCGCGCTGGTGCACCCGACGAACGCCGAGCTCGCCGCAAGCCAAGTCGGCATGGCGGACCTGCTTGCACAGGCCCTCGCGACAGCGGCCGTCCTGCGCGCGTGCGACGCTGGAGTTC
>JBIKYW010000210.1:0-5813 GCA_044355055.1 Planctomycetota bacterium
CGCGGCGAAGTCCGCGTCGGTCTCGCCGGGGAAGCCGACGATCCAGTCAGTGCCGAGCTCGATGTCCGGGCAGTGCTCGCGCAGGATGTCCGCGCGGCGGCGGTAGAGGTCGGTGGTGTAGCCGCGCTTCATGCGCCGCAGGACGTCGTCCGAGCCCGACTGCGCGGGCAAGGGCAGGAAGCGGTCGCACTTGTCGCAGTCCCGCAGCGCCTGCGCGAGCGCGGGCGTGACGTACGAGGGGTGCAGCGTGATGAGCCGCAAGCGCGCGAGGCCGGAGAGCTCCTGCAGGCGATAGAGCAAGTCCGCGAGCGCTGGGCGGCCTTGGCGACCGCGGCCGCGCGGCTCGCCCTCGGCGGGTGCGGCGAGGTCCTCGCCCCAGCTGTTCACGGTCTGGCCGAGCAACGTGATGACCTGCGCGCCGGAGTCGATCATCCAGCGCGCCTCGTCGACGATCGCCTCGATCCCGCGCGAAAGCACGCGCCCGCGCACCTTGGGCACGATGCAGAACGTGCAGTTGAGGTCGCAGCCGCGCATCACCGTGAGGTAGGCGTGTCGGCCGCCGACGTAGGGCTCGTCCGCACGCGCGGCGTCGGGCTCTTCGTCGAAGCCAAGCCGCGTGATGCGGGGCGTGCGGGCCGGGTGCGCCGCGCGCTTCTCGCGCAGCTCGTCGACGAGCGCGGGCAAGTGCTGGAACGAACGCGTGCCGACGACGAGGTCGACCACCGGCGAGCGGCCGTAGATCTCGTCGCCCAAGCGCTCGGCCATGCAGCCCATGACGCCGACCATCAGCTCGGGGCGCCGCTCCTTCGCCTTGCGCAGCTCCCCCACCCAGCTGAACACGCGCTCCTCGGCGTGCTCGCGCACGGAGCAGGTGTTGAAGAGCACCAGATCCGCCTCGTCGATCGCCTCCGTCGTCTGCCAGCCCTGGCGTCGGAACTTGCCCTCGACGGAGAGCGAGTCGTACTTGTTCATCTGGCAGCCGAACGTCACCACGTGCAGCTTGGGAGCCGCGCCCGTGTCGCCGTGGGTCTTGGATTGAAAGCGCGGCAGGGACATAGTCAGGCGGCCTTGGGGGCGCAAGATTGTGCCCGCTCCGAGGCTGCCTGTCACCCCGCGCGAGCGCCGCGCGCCGAGAACGAGGAGCCCGACGCCATGACCACGAGCCTTCAGGACCGCTACGCGCCCGCCAACCGCTGCTTCGGCTGCGGACCCGCGAACGACAAGGGGCTGCGCATCAAGAGCGTCGTGGAGGGCGATGTCGTCGTCGCCGACTGGCAGGCCGAGCGACACCACGAGGCCTTCGAGGGCATGCTGAACGGCGGGATTCTCGGCGCCCTGCTCGACTGTCACTCGAACTGGACGGCGGCGTGGCACCTGATGACGCGGCGCGGCGCGGATGCACCGCCCTGCACGGTGACGGCCGAGTTTCACGTGAAGATGAAGCGCCCCACGCCGTCGAAGCAGCCGGTTCACCTCGAAGCGAAGGTGGTCGAATCGAGCGAGGATCGCGCGACGATCGAAGCCACGCTCTCCTCGGGGGGCGTCGTCACGGCGACCTGCCGCGGGGTCTTCGTGGCCGTCAAGGAAGGTCACCCGGCCTACCACCGCTGGTGAGCGCGCGCGGGGACGCCTGTCCACGCCAGAGGACGCGGGAGCGTCCCAGAGCACGGCTAGGGCCGCTGTTCGCTTGGCACGTGGGTTGCCGTTTGGGAGAGCAACGAGGGCGCGGAACGCCCTCGGGAAAAGGATCCCCCGCCATGCGCACCTCCCTGCTCACGGTCCTTCCCCTCGGGCTCGCGCTGCTCCCCCTCACGGGCTGCTACGAATGCGGCGGCTGCGGGACCCCCGACAACTACGACCCTCCGCCGCCGGTCGCGTACTACGACATCTGGGAGCTCGAGCCCAACGACGACGGCTGCTGCCCGGACTACCTCGGCACGACCTACATCGGCGACGCCTTCGTGATCGGCGGCACGATCCGCGACGACCTGTACGACCCCTACGACGGCTTTGGACTCGCCGCGGGCGAGCCGCAGGACGTCGAGTTCTTCTTGGAGCCTGTCGCGGGCAGCGCGGACCTCGACCTCGGCGTCTGGGACCCGCTGCTCGGTGAGTTCGTGCTCCTGTGGGACAGCCCCTACGCGACCGAGTCCGGGCGCTTCACGCTGCCCGCGACGTTCACGGACTACCAGCTCGTCGTGATGTCCTACAGCGGCGACGCGGAGTACAGACTCTCGGTCTGGATCGAGCCTCCGACCTTCTTCCAGCTCGCGGCCGGGGCTGCGGACAGCGAAAAAATGGACCGTCCGGTGCCCCTCGCGGGCTACGGGGAGGGCTCCGAAGGCACTCCGGAGGCGGACTGAGCCCAAAAACCGCGCTTCTCGCGTTCGCGAGGAATAGCGGCTCAGGCTCGTGCGTCCACGCTACAGCCATGAAGACCCTGATCCTTGTCACGAGCCTCTTGTTCGGAGCCGCGGCCGCCGCCGGCGGAGTCCAGAGCTACCTGCACTCCGCCTCGGGCGAGGCGCAGGTGACCTTCCACGCCGATGGCTCGCGCAAGAACAGCACCGAGTACGTCGAGGGCCGCAAGCACGGCAAGAGCGAGCAGTGGCGGCGCAACGGCTCGCTGGAGTGGCAGGGTGAGTTCCGCGAGGGCCTGAAGTGCGGCGAGTGGCGCTACTTCGACGAGAGTGGTGCCCTCGACACCGAGCGCAGCGGCCTTTACGAAAATGGCGAGCGCGTCGCGGCGCTGCCGCAGTGAGCTTCGGGCTCGCGCGCCTCAGCCGAGCGCCGAGGCGTAGTGACGGAAGCTGCGCCGCCACCAGGCGAACACGCCCAGGCCGAGCGCGAAGATCCACGCGCTGTGCAGGAGCCCTTCGAATGGGCTGATGCGGCCAAGAACGAGCGCAGCGGGCAGGGTCGAGAGCCCGGCGACGGGGATGAGCGACGTCAGGAGCTGGCGCATGCGGAGCGGGAAGACGTCCATCGGTCGATCCGCGAGCGTCATCGACACTTCCCACGCGAGGTTGGAGAGGTCCGAGTTGACGGCGCGGAACTCTGCGATCGTGAAGAGCACGCTGAGCGCGGTGCGCGCCCAGAAGGCCAGCGCGAGCGCCCAGACGAGCTTGGCGATGCCCGCAATCCCGAGAGCTCCGGGTACGTCGGCGAGCGCGTAGAGCAGCCAACCGAGCGCCATCGCACCGTTGATGCAGGCCTCCAAGCTGAAGCGCTGGAAGAAGTAGACGAACACCGGCGCGCCGGGGCGCAGCCGCAGCGAGTCGAGCACTCCGTCCTTGAGCTCGCGGCCGAAGTGCCAGCACTGGCCGAGCCAAATCATCCAGAATGCGTCGGAGAGGAACAGGAACCCCAGGAACACGCGCACCTCGCTCCGCGTCCAGCCGGCGATCGAGTCCGTGTGGGCGAAGAGGATCTCGAAGGTGGCGATGTGCACCAAGTACCACGCCGTATCCATCACGACCTGCGTGAGAAACTCGACGCGGAACTGCGACTTGCGGATCACGCCGACGCGGGCAAACTCGCGCGCGAGGCGCAGGTGATGGAGCAGCGCACCCATCGCTCAGACTCCGGCTCCCACGTGACGCCCGAGGCCGCGGCGCCAAGCGAGCTCGCGCACGAGCTCGAGCGCGACGATCCACGCGAGCAGAACGGCAACTCCATGGGAGAGCGCCGAGGGGTCGAGCCGACCGAGGAAGAGCTCGACGGGCGCGCTGACGGCCCAGTACGGGAACATCCAGCGCAGAGTACCCGCGAGCCACTCGGGCATGATCGAGACCGGCACGAGCACGCCCGCGGCGAAGCTGAAGACAAAGCTCGCCATCGCGGACAGAGTCCAAATGACGTCGAGCCAAAACGCGAGCACGTTCACCACGAAACACACGAGGAACGCGCAGTAGCTCCCGAGCAGCACGAGCGTGAGCGCGCTCAGCGCCGCGGCAGCGCTGTGCGGCTGCGGCCACCACTGGGGCAGCAAGAGCCATCCCAAGATCCACAGGACCGCGAGAACGAAGCCCTGCACGGCGATGTGCTGGACGAAGCGCGCGAGCGCGAGCACGAAGAAGCGCACGGGCATCGTCAGGTACTTCGTCACGTACCCTTGGAAGATCTGGTCCGCGAGGTCGAGTCCTCGTTGGTGAAAGAGCAGCTTTTCGAAGCTCGCGGCGAGGATCAGATACTCGACGAGCCCGGGGAAGTCGTAGCCGCCGAGGCGCGCGTCCGGCTCGAGGAGCATCGCGCGGTACACGAAGATCATGACCAGCGGCCGCCACATGCTCCGCATCAGCTCGCGCACGACGAAGCCTGCGCGCCAAGCGGTCACCTTGCGCAGCTCGTAGACGAAGGCGATGCCGAGGAGCCGCAGGTCTCGGAGGAGCGAGCTCACGGGGCCGCTCCAGCACCCGGGCCACGCTCCTGAAAGATCTGGCGGATCAGCATGTCGAGCGGGTGGCGCTCGATCGCGAGGTCGCGGATCGCAAAGCGCTCGAACAGGAAGGGCACGAAGCGCTGGACCGCGGATGCGGGCACGCTGAAGAGGAGCGAGAGCGGCGCGGAGCGTTCGAGCTTCGCACCAAAAGGTTCGAGCAGCGGCGCGAGTGCCTCCTCCCAGCCCGCGGAGTGCGGCTCGAGGTGGACCTCGATCGCGCGCCGGTCGTAGACGCGCGCCATCAAGTCGACGAGCGCACCGTCGAAGAGCATCCGCCCCTGCCGGAGGATCACGAGCCGCCGACAGGTCTCCTCGATGTCCTCCATGTCGTGGCTGGTGAGCACGATCGTCACGCCGCGCGAACGGTTGAGCTCGACCAAGTGGCGTCGAATCGTCTCGCGCGAGACGAGGTCGAGCCCGATCGTCGGCTCGTCGAGGAAGACGACGTCGGGCTCGTGCAGGAAAGCGCCGACGATTTCCATCTTCATGCGCTCGCCGAGCGAGAGATTGCGCAGCTGACGCTGCAGCTTGTCCGCGACGCCGAGCCGCTCGGCGGACTCGGCCACGCGACGCTCGAACACGTCCCGTGGCACTTGATAGATCTCGCGCAACAAGCGGAACGAGTCGATGGCGGGCAAGTCCCACCACAGCTGCGACCGCTGCCCCATCACCATCGACAGGCGTCGCTTGTGCTCGTCGCGCAGCTCAAAGCTATCGCAACCGAACATGCTCGCCGAACCGCCGGACACCGGCGTGATGCCGCTCACGCACTTCAGCAGCGTCGTCTTGCCGGCGCCATTCGCACCGATCAGGCCGACAAACTCGCCGCGGCGAATGGTGAGATCGATGCCTTCGAGCGCCGAGACCGTTTGCCACTCGCGGGCAAGGAAGTTCGCGAAGAAGCCGCGCACGCCCTCCTTGCGCTTCCAAGTGCGAAAGCGCTTGCACGCAGCGCGCATCTCGATCAGGACTTCGTCGCTCACGCGTCCATTGTCGCGCATCGCCGCGCGCGGTTCCACGCTCCGCCCGGCGGGCGAACTACTTCTCGAACATGTACACGCCGGCTTGCCCCGACGTTTCCTCGATCGAGACGCGCAGGCGCGCCATGTCGAGATCCTCGAAGCGCTCGGCGATGCGGCGGTGCAGCTCGCGTCCGAACCACGTCGCCAAGTTCTCCGAGCTCGTGTTGTTGATCGGCAGCACGATCACATCGCCGGTCGGGGCCGCGTAGTAGAGGTCCATGTAGCGCACCTCCGTCACGCCGTCGGAGCGATGTTGGTAGCGCAAGACCGCGTGCTCGCCCGGAATGAGCCAGTGCTCGTCGAGCTCGTCGCACAGCGCGCGCACCACCGGCTTGATCTCCTTGAAGTCG
>JBIKYW010000011.1:0-18118 GCA_044355055.1 Planctomycetota bacterium
CGCGTCGATCGACGGAGCGGCGAGACCCGTGACGGTCGAGAAGAGAATCAGGTCCACGTCGGCGGGCTTGAGACCGGCGCGATCGAGCGCGCGCGTGACCGCCGCCTCGCCGAGCTCCAACGCCACGCGAATCCACTCGTCGTTGAACTGCGTGAAGCCGTCGAGCTCTTCGTAGCGCTCGAGCGGGAGCGCGAAGGCGCGACCCTCGACGCCGCAGTTCTCCAAGAGCGCGGGAAGCCGTCGCACGATCTCGGGCTTGTGTGCCCAGATGCGCTCCAAGCGCTCCTGCACCGACTTCTGGTCGTAGTAGTACTTCGGAAACGCGCTGGCTGCGGAGGCGATCTTCATGACTTGATTCGGGGCAGGAGGTAGGGAATCGACTGGCGGTACGAGGCGAAGCGCGCGCCGTGGAGACGTAGGTAGCGCGCTTCCTTGTGCAGCGGTCCGAGCACGCAGTACGCCGTCCACGCGCATGCGAGAACAAGCCCGTCGAGGGTGTGCACGGGACCAGTCCAGAGCGTCAGCGCAAAGCCGAGGTAGACGGGCTGACGGCAGCGCTCGAACAGGCCGTGGGTCGGAAATGGGCCGTATTCCACGGGTCGCCCGCGCAGGACCGCGGTCCAGCCGATCGAGCCCGTCTGGAGGCCGAGGCCCGCGTCCCACAGTGCCTTCACGAGGAACAGCCAGCTCGCGGCGAAGAGGCCGCGGAAAAGCCACAGCGCGGTACCACTCGCTTCGTGCAGCACGGGGCCGATGGGCGACCACAGCGCGAAGGTGGCGAGCACTTGCAGGCTGCCGATCAGCGCGAACGTCGTCGGAGCGAGATCGCGCGCCAATTCCGCCGGAGCCAGACGCGCAAGCCAGCGCCGTCCACTCGCAGAAAGCAGCCAGGAATGCAGGAGCGGGAATTGCGCGAGCAGCGCGAGGTTCGCGGCCCAAGCGCTCCAACCGCTCAGGGTTCCGCGACCGGTCCGCAGCCCGTGGTACAGCGCGAAAACCATGGTTGCGACGGCGACAGCGAACGTCGCGTGAGCCGTGAAGCCCCACGCGAGGGCGATGGCGACGCGCTTCGAGCGACTCATGAGCTCACCGACCTGCGCAGGAGTGCGCTGTAGCCCACGGAGAGATTCCCGCTGCGACGCAGGGAGATCGCCCAGCCCGAGACCGTGCGCCAGAGGTCGACCGACTCGCCTTGGAGCGCATCGAGAACGAGTCCGTGCTTCCAAGCGAGCGTGCGCAGCTCCTCCGGCGAAATGAACAGCTTGGCGTCGTGCGTGCCGCGCGGAACGAGTCCCACGCCTTCGGCGACGTCGATGGCGAGCAGCTTCGCACGCCGTGTGCGATTGATCGTGTTGACGTACAGAGCACCACCCGGGCGCAGAACCCGCGCGATGTTCCCGAGCGTCGCGTCGACTGCGGGAACATGCTCCAACACGTCGGCGGCGAGCACGAGGTCGATGCTCGCGTCCGCGACCGGCAGCCGCTGCACGTCGGCCCGCGCGAAGCGTGCACCGAGCTTGCGCTCCGCGGTCTTCAGGCTCGCCTGCGAGAGGTCGAAGCCGACGACTCGCGCACCTCGCTCCGCCAAGTGCGCGCTCAAGAGTCCGCCTCCGCATCCGAGGTCGAGCGCGCGCAGCCCCGTGAGGTCGCTGCCGAGCCAATCGTCGAGCAGCGCCGTGCGAAATTCGTTGACGCGGTGGAGCGAACGGAACGTACGCGAGCTCGCGTCCCACCACTCGTGGGCATGGCGCTCGTAGATCGTCAGGTCGTTCGCGCGCGTCGTCATCTACTCGATCGCTCGGCGTTCCAACGTGACCACGCCGCCTTCGCTCGCGAGACGCAGGTGTCCCTGCGCCGCGCTGGCGCGGACGTAGACGCCGTCTCCGAGGTCGAGGCCCGAAGCGGCGAGCGTCCACTGGCCCGTCAGGGTCTGGAATGTCGGTTCTCCCTCACCGATCACCAGCGCAGCGCCGGTGTACGTTCCCCTGCGTGCGAAGTGGTAGTAGATGCGTCCGAGCGATGCGGCGGCTTCGCCTTCGATCGACGTGGACTCGAAGAACCCGTCGAAGTCCTCGTTGGTCGCGGGGCGCCACTCGAGGGCGATGTCGACGGCCTCGACGTCGCGGCCCGTGCTGTCGACGACGCTCGGTGCGATGCACGCAGGCATGAGTGCCACGAGCAAGAGCAAGCGCTGCATCACTTCGTCTCCTCGGCGAGGCCGAGCGTGCGTGTGCGCAGAGAAATCCACAGCTTGAGCTCGTTCTCGACCTCGATCATTCCGAGCTGGCTCGGCGGTTCGATACCGAAATCCGTCAAGAGAATCCGCGTCTCGCCGTCGATCGTGACGCGCTTGCTCGCATCGACTCCGACCTTCACGGCCATGGCGACATCGCGCGAAACGCCGCGGAGCGTCAGCTTGCCGCGCGCCGTGCCCGCAACGGTCTGTGTCGCGGGGTCCACGCTGGAAGGCTCGAACGCGTTCCACTCGAAAGTGAGCTGTTTTTGCTTCTCGCTCTCGAGCAGCTCCCGCATGCCCTCGTCGCGGTCCGCGAGCCCTGTGTCGAGCGATGCGGCGTCGACGGCGATACGGCCCTTGGGGCGCTCGCCCGGCTTCGAGAGATCGACCGTGAGCTCGCCTTCCACTTTTTGCGTCACGCCGCTGAAGTCGTGCAGCGTGCTCTTCGCATCGAAGCCGACGCGCGAGAGACTCGGAATCACGGAGAGTCGCTGGCGTGCATCGAAGCGAAAGCTCTTCTCGGGCACCTTGAAGGACAGGAACCCTTTTTTCGCGGGTTCGGCCGTCTCGGGAGTCGGGGGCGGGACGGGCGCGACTTGGGCGGGCGTCACTTCGACGGGCGCGACCTCGATCGGAGCGGTCGGGATCGCGGCGAGTTCGATCGGCTTTTGGGCCAGTTCTGCAGCCTTGGCAGTGCCTTGCGCGACAGCGGTGCTGAGTTCGTTGAGGGCCGTCGCGAAGCGCTGGAGTGACTCCTGCGATTGGTCGAGCGCAGCGGCGGCCTTGCGCTCGCTTGCTTCGAGCCGCGCCGTCACAGCCGCGACCTGTTCGCGCAGCGACGCGAGCTCGGCCTTCAGAGCCGCTGTGCGGTCTGCACCGGCGGAGTCGAGCGCGTCGTGCAGCGTCTGGAGATGCTCGGGCAGCGCGGCCTGAGCGGCGCCGAGATCGCTACGCACTTCGGCTAGGTCCGCGCGCAGAAGTTCGAGCGGGTCGGGCCCGCGCGGGGCGGCATCCGCTGCCTCGGAGACGACGACTTGAAGACGGCTCTTCACCGTGACGAGCGCGACGGCGGAGCCGAGCACGAGTGCGGCGAGCGCGAGCGTGCCGAAGTATTGGAGGAATCTCGAAGTGCTCATCGTTGCGTCGCGACCATGCAAGCCGTGGGCCAAGGTCCGCAGGGCGCCCTCCGCACGACAGCACGGGACGTTGGCCGCGCGGACCGGTGCGGGGTTTGTAGAAGTTGCACGGTCTTTGCACGAGTGACAACGCCGAAAGGTCCGGTGCGCGACGCGAGCTGCCGGTGCGCCATGAGGCGCGGCTCCTTCGCGCTGGCACGCGGAATGCATGAGGGCTTCCCGAGAGATGCCCCCTCCGATGACCCTTGCTCCGCACTCTCGCCCGCGCGACCTCGCAGGCGTGCTGCTTCTCTTGGTTCCCACGCTGTGGCTCTTGTGGGTGCAGCTTGGCGTCGCCGTCGATGTCGAGAACAAGGCCCTCAAGTCGCCGCGCAGCGCGGAGGCGATCGCGCTCGAGCGGCGTATCGAGCAGTTTGGGCGCGACGTCACCCTGCTCGCTGCGTTCCACGCGGTGCCCGAGGGCAGCGGTGTCTGGACCGAGGTCGAGGAACGCGGCCTCGCGCAGGTCGAGCGCGAGCTCGCGGGGCTCGAGGGCGTGGGCGGCGTCGCGCGCTGGCCGCTCGACAGCCACGACAGTCGAGTGGTGGCCGTTTCGCTCGATGCGCCCGGCGGAGACTTCGCGCCCGTGGTGGAGCGTATCGAGGCCCTTCTCGCAGGACGCGCACCCGCCACCACGCGTGTCTCGCTGACGGGCCTGCCGGTGGGGGAGGTGGTGATCGCGCGCGAGGTGCGCGCCGAGCAGGGACGCATCCTGCCGCTGGTCGTCGGAGCCTTCGTGGTGCTGCTCGGGCTCTACTACCGACACGCGGGGCTCGTGCTCGCCATCCTCGCACCCGCTGGGATCGCCATCGCATGGACGGGCGGCGTCGCTGCGCTGCTCGGACGCGAGCTCGATCCGGTCTCGGTCATGCTCCAGCCGGTCTTGATCACCGTCGGCGTCGCGGCGGGGGTGCACTGGATCGAGGCGTATCTGGACGAGCTGCGCCGCGGAATGGGCGCGGAGCAGGCTGCGGAGTTCGCGGTGGTGAGCCTGCGGCGTCCGGCATCGCTCGCAGCACTCACCACGGTCGTCGGCTTTCTATCGCTCTCGTTCAACTCGATTCCTGCCGTGATCGACTTCGGCGTCTTCGCTGCGCTCGGCGTCGCGCTCACGTACGCGATCGCGCCTTGGCTTACGCCGGCGATACTGCGGCTCTTCGCGCGCCGCGTGCCCGCGGGGCTCGTAAGTCGCCACGGAGAGCTCACGGGCACGTTGGGTCTTCGCGCGGCCGAGTGGCTCGGGCGACGTGCGCTCGCGATTCGTGCCTGCGCGGTGCTGATCGCTCTCGCTGGACTCGCGCTGTGGCCGAGTCTCAAAGTGGACAACGATCCACAGACGTTGCTGCCCAAGGAGCATGCCTTTCGCCGTGCGACTGCACGCGTCGTCCGAGAGATCGGCGGCAGCGACGTGTTCGACGTCCTCGTGCCGGGAACATCGCCACTCGCGGAACCCGCGGCGCTGGCCCTCTTCGCAGCGCACGTACTCGAACTCGAGCCGGTGGCTGCGGCCGCGGGACCTGCGCAGCACTCGAAAGGCGGAGACTGGTTGCTGCGCTTCCTGCTCGAACCCTCAGGCAGCACCCAGCGCGCCGACCTCTTCGATCGTATCGAGGCCCATGCCGCGGCGCTCGGTGCTTCGGAGGTGCGCGTGACTGGCGTCTCCGTGCAAGTCGCACGCGATTCGGACCGCTTGGTCCGCAGCGCGCTGCTCGGCACGCTCGCGAGCCTCGGAGTGCTCTTCGCGTTGTTCTGGGTGGGCTTTCGCTCGCTGCGCTACGCGTGGCTCGCGATGATCCCCAACGCGTTACCGTGCATCATCGTCTATGCGCTCCTCGCCGCGCTCGGGCGTCCCCTCTCCGTCGCCACGGCGATGATCAGCTCGGTCCTGCTGGGTCTGATTGTCGACGACACGATCCACTTGCTGCACCGCTATCGCGAGCTGCGGCGTGAAGGGCTCGACGGACTCGCGCCGATCGAGCGAGTCTTCCAGCACTCCGGCCGCGCGATCTTGATCACCTCGGTCGTGCTCGGACTCGGCTTCTCCGTCGGGCTCTTCGGTGAGCTGACGACGACCGTCGAGTTCTGTGGTCTCGCTGCGGTCACCATCTTGGTCGCCTTCCTCTGCGATCTGCTGCTGCTGCCCGCCATCCTCGTCGAAGTTCCGGAGGCGAGCCGTGGTTGAGCGTCGGTACGACGTTGCGATTGCTGGCGCGGGCCCCGCCGGAGCGTCGCTGGCAATACGGCTGGCACGCGAGGGCTTCTCGGTCGCCTTGCTCGATGCCCAGCGCTTTCCTCGCTTCAAGCCCTGCGGCGAGTTCATGAGCCCGGAGGTGCTTCCGATACTCGACGAGCTCGGAATTCGGGGCCGACTTGCACAGCTCGGGGCGCGCGAGGTGCGGGGCATGTTGCTGCACGCGCATGGCCTTCGCGTTCAGGGACGCTTCGTGGACATCGGCGCTGCGCACGCGCCCTTCGACTACGGCTGGGCGGTTCGGCGCGAAGTCTTCGACGCCGAGCTCGTACGAGCAGCGCAGCGCGCCGGTGTGGAGCTCTTGGAGGGCCATCGAGTGACCGGGGTGCTGCGTGATTCCGACGGAGGCGTTCGCGGCGTCGCCTGCACGCACGGAGTGCGCGAGCGTCGCGAAGTGCTGGCGCGCTTCACGGTGGGTGCGGACGGAACACGCTCTCGCATCGCGACCGAGCTCGGCGTGCGACGCGAGACTCCGTGGTTGCGCAAGATCGCGCTCGTGACGCGCTACCGGGGCGTGCCGTGGGGTGATCGCGCCGAAGTGCACCTCTTGGAACATGGGTTCTTCGCTGTCGCACCGGTCGATGGGGGCGATGTCAGTCTCAATCTGGTCTTGAACGCCGACGAGTTCGAGCGCCTCGGCATGCCGCGCGACGAGGCACTCGAACATTGGCTGGAGCGCACGCCGCTCTTGGGAGAGAGAATTCGCGCGGGCTCGCGCATCGACCCTGTGCGTGGAACGGGCGCCATGGCGATGCGGACGACGCGTCAAGTGTTCGATGGTGCGGCTCTCGTCGGCGACGCCAGCGGCTACGTCGATCCGATCACGGGAGAGGGGATCTTCTTCGCGATGAAGGGCGCGCAAATGCTCGCGCCCGCGCTCGCCGCTGCCTTGCACGATGGGCGCTGCGACGCGCAGGCGCTGCGTGGCTACGTCGCGGGTCGACGCCGAGAGATCGTCCCTCGCGCTGCGTTTTCGCTGCTTCTGCAGCGAGGCTTGCGCCACCCGACGCTCGTCCGCACGGCGTTTGGCTTTCTGGCTCAGCGACCGCGACTCGTGGACACTCTGGTATCGCTCACGGGGGATTATGTCCCGCTGCGCGAGCTCGCACGGCCCTCCGTGTGGTGGAGGGCGCTGGGAACACGAGAGGACGCGGCGTGAACGTTGCATGGATCCCGCTGATGCCCTTGGCGCTCGCCGGCGCGGCGTTGCTGGTCCGCGAGGCGACCCGCGATGTGCCCCGCGACGTCGCGCGCATGCACGCCTCCGAGCCATTTAGGGCACCCGACCTCCGCGCGCTCGGAGCGATGCCGGCGAGCGCGCAGCAGCGCCTCGAGGTTCTCGCGAGTCCGAGCCGCGCCCGCATCCATGGCGCCGCGCCACTCCTCGCGAGCGGTTCCGCTGAGGTTCAGCCAGGCGACGCGGGATGGAGTCTGCTCATTCGGTTCGACGATTCCGGGGAACCCAAGAGCGGAGTTCGAACTCTGGAGCTTCGTCTGCGCACGGTCGATGTTCGTGCATCGGACGTACCAGGCTGCCGAACGGCGGTCCTTCGCGGGACATGGTCGTCCGGGGCGGTCGGTGGGGATCTCGATTTCCCCGTCAGCTGGCTGCGAATGCCGGGTGGAGGTGCCAGACTTCAAGGCGTGATGACCTTGGAAGGACTGGGAGCGCCCACCGCCGACGGACGGCTTGAGTGGAACGCTGCGCGGGGCAGCGGAACGACTCTCGCACTCGATCTTTCGCTGGGGCTCCGCAGGGAGCCGCGTTGAAGTCGCACGGAGCGGGCTTCGGGACGCGGGTCGCGTCGGTCTTCGCCATCTTGGCGCTGCTGTTCCTCGCGCTGGGAGTGCGCGTCTCGTTCCTTGTGGAGGAGATGCACGACGAGGTGCGACGAGCTGTCGAAGAACACCGCGAAGAAGCCTTCTCTCGCGACATGCTTCACGAGATGCGCATGCTGGACGCCCGCCGGATCGCGCTGGGCGACGCCGTGCGGGACGAGCGGCAGCGACCTGTGCTGATTGCGTTCGTTGCTGAAGCCGAGCGCTGCCTCGACGAGCTCTCGCGTGGGCCGCTCGGCGCGGATCCCTCGGACCGCGAGCACATCGAGCAGGAGCGGCGGCTCTACGATGCGCTACGGCACGGCTTTTCGGAATTGCGGATCGCCATCGGCAGCGGAGGCGAGCTTGAAGAGCTGGTCGCGACCAATCTCCGTCACGCGCAGGTTCTCAACGAAGAAATGCGGCGCGAAGCTGCGGAGATCAGCTCAGCTTTGCGGGAAGAAGGTCGGCGCGTCCGAGCTGCTGTGCTCGCCACGACCGCACTCGCGTTGATCGGCTTGGGCGTGGTCTTGCGCATGGTCTGGAAGCGTGTGGTGCGACCGGTCGAAGTCCTACGCGACGGAGTGCAGCGTGTCGCCGGCGGTGATCTGACACACCGTGTACAGATCGCATCGGGGGACGAGATTGGCGCGCTCGCTCGCGACTTCAATCGCATGGCGGACGAGCTGCACGGCATGCGTTCGGACTTGGAAGCGCGCGTCGAGGCGAAGACTCAAGAGTTCGTGCGCGCCGCGCGACTCGCAGGGCTCGGCACGATGGCCGCGGGCATCGCCCACGAGATCAACAACCCGCTGGCCTCGATCGCCTCGTGTGCGGAGGGAATGGAGCGGCGCCTCGCCAAGGGTGCGATCGACGAGACGACGCAGCGCGAGTACCTGCAGATCATCGCGCGAGGCGTATCGGGCCCATGAGATCACTTCGCGCCTGCTCGACTTCGCGCGGAACGGCTCGCCCGCCCGGATCCACTTCGATGCGCCCGATCTGATGCGCGAGCTCGGCGTGCTGCTCGAGCACAAGCTGCGTGCGAAGATGCTGACGCTCGAGGTCGACTGTCCGACGGAGCTGCCGCAGCTCGTCGGAAACCCAGCGGAAATCAAGCAAGTGCTGCTCAACTTGCTGCACAACGCGATGGATGCGAGCCCCGAGCGCGGGGTCGTGCGGGTTCGCTGGGCCGCGACGGCAGAGGAGTTCACGATCGATGTCGCGGATCAGGGTCCGGGAGTGTCCCGCGAGCAGCGCGAGCGCATCTTCGATCCGTTCTTCACAACGAAGGAGCCCGGCAAGGGCACGGGGCTTGGCCTTGCGATCGTGCACCGCATCGTGAGCGATCACGGAGGCCGGATCGAGCTCGTCGACGCTGGCAACGGCGCCGTCTTCCGTGTTCACTTGCCCCTGCCGACACCATGAATCCCCGTGTCTTCCTTGTCGACGATGACGACTCGCTCCGGCGCGTGCTCACCCTCGAGCTCAGCGATGTCGGGTTCGATGTGCGCGCGTTCGCGACAGCGGAAGGCGTCGTGGAGGAGCTGCGCAAGTCTCCTCCGGAGGCGCTGCTCGTCGACCTGCGACTGCCCGGCGTAAGCAGGATGGACCTCTTGTCCCAAGTTCGCTCCGTCGATGAGAGCGCGCAGGTGGTGGTCTTCACGGGACACGGAGCTGTCCCCGAGGCCGTCGAGGCAATGCGACGCGGAGCGCACGACTTCCTGACGAAACCCGTGCGGCTCGACGTACTGGAACAGGTGCTGCGCCGTGCGATCGAGCGGCGCGCGCTCCTCGAAGGCAATGAGCGCCTGCGGCGTGTCGTCGAGCACGACGGCGCACCTGGAAAGTTGCTCGGCACGAGTCTCGCGATGGAGCGTTTGAGAGGCGAGCTCGGCCGCGTCGCGCAGAGCGACAGTCACGTGTTGATCGTGGGCGAGAATGGAACGGGCAAGGAGCTCGTCGCGCGGGAACTTCACGCACGCAGCCGCCGCGCTGGCGAGCCGCTCGTCGTAGTCAACTGCGGCGCGATTCCCTCGACGCTCTTCGAGAGCGAGCTCTTCGGACACGAAAAGGGCGCGTTCACTGGTGCGGATCGCCGTCGCATCGGTTTGTTCGAGGCGGCCCACGGCGGCACGCTGGTGCTCGACGAGGTCGGGGAGTTGCCGAAGCACGTCCAGCCGGTGCTTCTGCGCGCGTTGCAGTTCGGCGAGATCCGCCCAGTCGGCAGCGACCGCGTGCGCAGGGTCGACGTCCGCGTGCTCTCTGCGACACACCGAGACCTTCGCGAGCGCATCAAGACCGGCGAGTTTCGCGAGGATCTGTTCTACCGCATCGCTCCGCTGTTTCTCGAGGTCCCGGCTCTGCGCGAGCGTCGCGAAGACGTGCCGGAACTCGCGCGCTCGTTCGTTGCGCGCTCGGCGGCGCGGCTCGGGCGCGCGCTGGAGCTCGACGCCGAGGCGCTCGAGCTGTTGCGTCGCCACGACTGGCCGGGCAACGTGCGAGAGCTCGAGAATGCAGCCGAGCGACTGAGTGTCATGGCTGAGGGCGGGCGGATCGGCGCGGACGCTGTGCGGCGTTATGTGTTGCGTGGCGCCGATGGCGCCGCCGCCATGCCGACCTTGAACCTCGAAGAGCTCGAACGTCGCGCGGTAGCCGAGGCACTTCTGAGGCACAGCGGCGACAAGCGGGCGGCCGCGGGCGAGCTCGGGATCGCGCTGAAAACGCTCTACAACAAGGTCGAGCGCTACGGTCTGCGCTCCTGAGCGCGCTCAGTAGGGATACGTGAGGCGGAAGTGGAGCTTGCTGCCATCCGGCGGCACGACGATTCCGACTTCCTGTGCCATCCAGACGCCGCCCGGCGAGATGCCGACGCGCACCGTTCCACCGCCGTGGAGGAACTTGAAGCTCCCGCCGGCCGTTTGGAAGTAGCGGCCCGCGGTCTGCGTGAGCTGCTGCCCCGCGATGAACTCCGGCTCAGGGCCGAACGGGCGGCCGTCCATGTCTCGCGCGCTCGCGGGGCCGTCCGCGAGCGACACGCCATCGGGATACACGAACTCGACGGTGATTTCGTGGGCCTTGGGCAGACGGATGTCGAGCTCGCGTGCGTTGGACAAGGTCGTCTTGGGCAGGGGCAGCGAGTGGTGGTGAACGAGCCCGGCGCGCTGCGGATACACGATCAGCGTCGCATCGACGAGCTCCGGTGCGTCGCGTCGCGGCCCGTGGATTTCATAGCGGCCATCTGAGCCGGTCTTGACGCTCGGAGGCAGGAGCTCGGGCTCCAACTCCGTCCATCGCACGGCCGAGTCTGCCGGGGACTTGCCGTAGCGCTCGAAGCTGTCTCTTCCGTTGCGCCGAGCGTCGATCAGCACAAGAGCTCCGGCGACGGGAGCACCTTCGGGAGTGAGGACACGGCCTCGAATCGGCTCGCCGAGTGGTTCGAGCACGACATCGACGCAGTCTTCGATTTCGCGTCGCTCGAGATCGAGCACGAAGGTGCGCGAGAGGTGGCTTGTGGCTCGCACTTGCACGATGTGCAGAGCGCCGTCGACGGTCGTGAAGCGCGCACGACCACCGCCGTCGGTCTGCGCGGTGGCGTTGCCTTCGAACAGGAGACAGCTCGCGTGTTGCGCGGGATCGTCGAGGACCGCGACGACACGGACCTCGGCTTCCGGCACGTATTCGAGCGCTTCTCCGAGGGACGACCAGACGCGCACGGAGAGCGGGGCTCCACCGAGCTCGCGCACGAACGCCGCGGACTCACCTTCGGCGAGCTGTAGATGTTCGCACCAGCCGGCGTGACCTGCGGGCGTGGCCGTCATGCGCACGGAGCCCTGGGGGACTTCGATCGAGAAGCGTCCATCGGAGTCGGTGCTGCTACGGCGCAGTCTTCGCCCCTCGACGAGCGCGTCGATGCGCAGCCCTGCGACGGCGCGGCGCTGCTCGATGTCTGTGACCACTCCGGTGATCAGCGTGCGTTGGGTCGTGAGGTCGACACGCGTGGGTTCCACGGTGCGCACGGGCTCCGAGCGAGGAGCGGAGACGGGCTCGGGCAACGCCGCGGGTCCCTCCGCGTCCTCCACGACGGGGCTCGCGACCCGCTCGTCTTCCCCAGGCGAAGCCGGGGTGCGCAGGAGCAGCGCAACTGCTATCGCCAGCGCGATGCCGAGCGCGAGCAGGATCAGGAGCTTCTTTGCCATCGCAGCGATCCTCGAATCGACGCTCGCCCGCATCTAGCGCAACCACGCGCGCCCGCGAACACCGGCTTTGCGACGACGGACTTGGAAGTTTCTTCCTTCCTAGCCGCGCAATCGCCCGCAGCGGCTTCGTCAGAAGCCGAGGCCTACCCGGAGCTCGACCTCACCGGAGCCTTCGGGTACTTCGATCCGTAGTTCGTCGCGCTGCCACTGCGGCACGCCGTTCGCGTCGTAGGGCGAGATTCCGACCACCAAGCCTCCGCTGGGATGCAAGAGCGTGATGCGTCCGTGGGGCGCGGGAAACACGCGTGCGCTGTCGCTGGCGGGAATCCAGCGCAGCGGTTGATCCGCCGGCGCGAAGGGCGTGCCGAAGACGTCGCGCACGCTGACGGCTCCGGCGCGCGGGCGTCCTGCAGCGTCGACCAAGAGGAGTTGCACGGGGCGTGAAGGTGGGATTCGGACCAAGATGCCGTTGGGCTGTGAGCGTGGATCGTCGAGCTCGACCGTCCAGTGCTGAACGAGGTCGCTGCGACGTGGAAAGACCACGACGCGTGCCGCTTGGATGTCGACGATCTCGCTTCCTGGACCGGCGAGTGAGAAAGCACCGCGTGCATCCGTCCACGCGACAGCGGGCTGTGTCGGCGGAAGCTGCTCGGGTCGCAGCGCTTCGCCTTCGTTCCTCCAAACTCCATCGCCGGTGCTGTGGTCGACCAACAAGAAAACCGCGGCACCCGGCAGCGGCACGCCGTCGGGATCGAGGACCACACCTTCGAGGAGCGGTCCTTCGCTCCACAGCGTCACATGCAGGCAAGCATCTGGTTCACTCAGGCGTTGGCTGTCGAACACGCCGATGAAGGGAGCGAGCCCCTCGGCGCGCACCGCGAGCGTGCAGGAGACCGACGTTGGCCCGCTGGGGACGAGCACTTGAGCGATGCCCTCCATGTCGGACTGCGAGGTCAACGGCGATGTACGAAGCGGCGAGCGCCATCCCTCGATGTCCACCGATCCCTCCACGACCGTCACGTTCGCGCCGAACACCGGATCGAGCTCGTCGTCGACGCGTCTCCACACGCGGACGCAACGTTTGATCGGGCTCGAGATCACGCGGTCGTAGCGCAGCTCCTCTTGCTGTGGAATCTCCAGAGCGTCGGACCAAGCGAGTCCATCGGCGGGGGCGGACGCGAGCGTCCATCGGCCGGGTCGAGTCTGGAACTCGTAGCGACCCGCGTCGTCGGTCCGTGTTCGCAACGCCTCTCCCGTTCCGCCGGAAAGAAGAAGCTCGAGTTGGGCCACCGGGAGTCGAGTCACTCCAGTCTCGTCGAGGCGCTCGATCGTCCCGTGCAGCCGCGTCCAGCGGGAGCGTTCGGAGTTTCGGCGAAGCCGCGCCTCTTCGGCATCGACGCGCGTCGACTCGCCAGACGTGGGGCCTAGGCGTGCGTCCGTCTGCGCGGCGGTGCGAGGCTCGGCGACCACCTCCGGCTGCGCACTTTCGCCAACTTCGTCGGACGAGTCCGTGCTGCGAGTCCCCAGGAGCACGAGCACAGTGACCACGAGTGCACCCAATCCGATGAAGAGCGCCTTCTTCATGATGGGGAGCCTACGTCCGAGAGCGCCGTGGCGCGATAGGCCGAAGCTCGGCATCATCTCTCGCCGCATGTCGCTGCTTTCGATCGACGGGATCTCCAAGAGCTACGGTGATCGTCCTCTGCTTCGCAACGTCTCGCTGATGATCGGCGAGGGTGAGCGCATCGGGCTCGTGGGGCCCAATGGCGGGGGCAAGTCGACGCTGATGAAGATCCTGTGCGGGCTCGAAGCCCCGGATGCAGGAACGCGCGTGTTGCGGCGCGAGCTGCGGCTCGGCTACTTGGAGCAAGATCCCCAGCTCGATGGAGCTGCGACCGCGCGCGAGGTGGTGCGCGCAGGGCTCGTCGAGCGAGAGCGTGTGTTGCGCGAGCTCGAGCGTGTGCACGCGGAGCTAGAGACTGCGCAGGGCGCGGCGCTGGAGAAGGCGATCGCGCGTCAGGAACGTCTCGAGGGCGAGCTCGAGCGCCTCGGCGGTCACGATGTCGAGCATCGCGTGGAGAGCACGCTGCAGGCGCTCGGTGTGCGCGAGCCCGACGCTCGCTGCGGCACGATGTCGGGCGGCGAGCGCCGTCGCGTTGCACTCGCGCGACTCCTGCTCACCGGCCCCGAGCTCCTCTTGCTCGACGAACCGACGAACCACTTGGACGCGCTGGTCACAGACTGGCTGGAAGATTGGTTCCTCGAGACCCGTACTCCGCTTCTGCTCGTCACGCACGATCGCTACTTCCTCGACCGAGTCTGCGATCGCATCGTGGAGCTCGACCGCGGTGAGCTGTACTCGTACACCGGCGGCTACGCGGAATACTTGGAGAAACGCGCGGATCGACTGAGCGCCGAGAGAAGTGCGGAGAGCGCGCGGCTCAACCTCCTGCGCCGTGAAACCGCGTGGATGCGCCGCGGCGCGCCCGCTCGCACGACGAAGGCCAAGGCGCGCATTCGGCGCTACAACGACACGGTCTCGGCCGCGCCGATCGCGCTCGCGCAGGATCTGGAGATGGCGTTTCCGGCGGGGCCGCGACTGGGGACGCGCGTGTTGGAGTTGCACGGAATCTCCAAGCGCTATGAAGGTCGAGTCGTCGTGCCCAAGATCGACTTGGAGCTCGGTCCCGGAGTTCGCCTCGGGCTCGTCGGTCCCAACGGCGCCGGTAAGACGACTCTCGTACGCATGATCTTGGGCGAGCTCGCTCCGGACACGGGGACGCGAAGCGTCGGCGAGACCGTGAAGTTCGCGAGCGTGGATCAGATGCGCAGCGATGTGAAGCTCGATGCGACGCTGCTCGAAGAGCTCGCGGGGCGCAGCGACGTCGTCAAGGTGGGGGAGCGCGTCGTCCGAGCCGAGAGCTACCTCGATCGTTTCGGCTTCGCGGTCACCCAGCAGCGCTCGCTCGTGCGCCAGCTCTCGGGCGGCGAGCGCAACCGGCTGATGCTCGCAAAGCTCATGCTGCAGGGCGGCAACGTGCTGGTCCTCGACGAGCCCACCAACGACCTCGATCTCTCGACGCTGCGCGCCCTCGAAGAGGCACTCTTGGCCTTCGACGGCGCGGCGATCTTGGTCAGTCACGACCGCTGGTTCCTCGATCGTGTCGCGACGCAGGTGCTGTACCTCGACGGTGCCGGCCATGCACGCATGCACTTCGGGGACATGTCGGGACTGCTCGAAGTGCTCGCGAAGGAACGCGAGGAAGCCCGTGCGCAGCGGAACGTCGCGAAGCCAGTCCCGCCTTCCGCCGCACCGACTCCGGCGAGCCCAGCGGCAGCGCGCAAGCGCATCACGCCTTGGCAGCAAGCCGAGCTCGACAAGCTCGAAGCGCGAATCCCCGAACTCGAGGCAGCGATCGTCGCCTGTGACGCGGAGCTCGCGGAGCCGAGTCTCTACACGGGTCCGCGCGCTACGCTCGATGCTGCGCGTGGGAAGCGCGAGAAGCTGCAGCGGGAGCTTGAGGCAGCGTACGCGCGCTGGGAAGAGCTCGAGTCGCTGCGCTGAAACTCACATGCCGCGCAGCGAGAGCCGTCCGAGCTTCGCGCTGCCGCCGACGACGTCGATCGCGAAGTCCCGCGGTCTTTGGTCGAGGAGGAGGAAGATGTCGAAGGGCAGCTCGGGCCACTCGGCGCGCGCACCCGCAGGGCCGAAGCGCAGTCGGACTTCGCGGCCGTCGCTCTCGAACTCGAACCCGAGCGGCACCTGCGCGGGCCATGGTCCGAGCGGCATCACGCGCTTGAAGTCGGGTTCATGCCAGACGCCCTCTGGACTCATCGCGAGCGTGGTCGTCGACATCTGAAGCTCATCTTGCTGCTTGGCGAGCTTGAGGGCCGCGCCCGTACCGCGCGCGGAGTCGAAGCGCAGCAGCGCCTCCACGGGTCCGTCGCCGCTCGCCGTGAGCTCGATCGAGCCCGCGAGTAGCCAGCGGCCGCGCGGCAAGATGTTGTTCGTTCCCGTGCGCGCGACGAGCTCGAGCTCTTGATCCTTCGGAAGGGGAACGTTGCCGGGGTCGCAAGCGACGTCGACGTGATGGCGCACGCGCGACTCGCCGCCACCTGCGTCGCGGACCGTGAGCTCCACGTCGAGCGAGTAGGGCCCGTCGTATTCCGGCGCTAGGAAGAACGCCTGCAGTCGATCAGCGCCGTCGATCGCGATGCGAGGACCGCCGCCGACCTGCCGCCACGACGCCTGCACCTCCTGCATGCGCTCGTTTTGGACCTGACCGGTCAGCGGGACCATCTCACCGCACTCGCAGCGGGGAATCGACGCGATCTCCGCGCTGGGCGGGCTGTCGACGGCATCGAGGCGAATCGTGCGCTGTGTCGACTGCGACTCTGCGCCCACGCGCACCGTGACTTCGAGCACCAGGTCGACTGGACCGATCCACTCAGGCGCGACGAGCGACTGCTTCGCGACGGCGTTGGGTTGCAGCTCGAGACGCGGCTGCACACCGAGGTGGCTCCATGCGTATTCGATCGGCTGTCCTTCGGCGCCCTGTACGGTGCACTCGATGTCGAAGCGCTCGCCTTCCCGCACGCTCGCAGGGGCACGAAGCTCGACACGTAGCTTGCTGGCCGGAACCTCGGGTTCTTTGCCGCAGGCGAGAAGGAACAGCAGGGAAGCAGGGAGGATTCGGAGCTTCACGCGGGCATGGTAGCAACGCGCTGTGGACCGTGCGCGTAGGATGCTGCGCATGAAGCAACGCGCCCTTGGAGTGCTCGGAGTTCTCGCGCTGGTGGCCTGTCGTTCGACCTCGGAGGCCGAAGCGAGACCCTACTTGCTCGAGCGCGTCGACGATGCCGCTGTCGTCCGCGTGTACGCGGATGGATTCGAGCGACTGTCGCCGCGCGAGCGCGCGCTGTGCTGGCATCTCTACCAAGCGGCCGTCGCTGGACGACCGATCTACTACCAGCAGCGCTGCGCCGAGGGACTCGACATCCTCCAGCTCGGCGAGGAGTTGCTCACGCACTCGGACGGAATCGACGCCGAGACGCTCGCTGAGCTTCGACGCTACACGAAGCTCGTGTGGATCCACAGCTCGCCGTACCACAACACGACGGCGCGGAAGTTCTGCTTGAACCTGTCGCCGACGCAGTTGGTCCGCGCCATCGAGACTGCGACCCGCAGCGGTGCCAAGCCTTCGCGCATCGAGGGCGAGAGCGCGGGAGCCTTGGTCGCGCGTCTCGGGCCGATGCTCTTCGACTCTGCCTACAAGCCGATGGTTACCGCGAAGAGCACCGTCAACGGGCTCGACATCGTGCAGGCGTCCGCAGCCACGTTCTACGGATCCGGAGTTTCCCTGCGTCGGCTCGAAGGCTTCGAAGAGCGTTTCGCGCTCAACTCCACGATCGTCGCGCGACCGGACGGCAGCTTGGAAGAACTGCCGTGGCGCATGGGGCTCCCCGCGGAGGGTGTTCCCGCGGGGCTCTACGCAGCGGAAATCCGCTCGATCGTCGGCCATCTCGAAGCTGCGCTCCCGCTCGCGAGCGAGCCGATGCTACGCGCGCTCGAGGCGCAAGTCCGTTTCTATCGCACGGGCGAGCGCGTGGACCGCGTCGCCTACGACGTCGCTTGGGTCGCCGACACTGCGTCGTCGGTGGACACCGTGAACTCGTTCGTCGAGGTCTACGTCGACCCGCGCGGCGTCAAGGGTGCGTGGGAGGGAATCGTCAGCTACGAGGATCCGAAGAAGGCTGCGCAGATCAAGGCGATCGCCTCGAATGCGCAGTGGTTCGAGGATCACATGCCCTATGCGCCGGAGTTCCGCAAGCCCGACGTGGTCGGCATCAGCGCGCGCTCGATCGACGTGATCGTCGAGACGGGCGACTCCGGTCCGATCACCCCGATCGGCATCAACCTGCCCAACGATCCCTGGGTGCGCGAGCACCACGGTTCGAAGTCGGTGAGCTTGGCGAACGTCATCGAGGCGCAGGACCGCTCCGCGTCACCGCGCGCCCGCGCCGAGTTCGTCTGGGATGCTTCCGAGCTCGCGCGCGCGGAGCGCTGGCAATCGCACGTGTGGGACATGCTCGTCAACATGCACGAGGTCATCGGCCACGCGTCGGGACGCCAAGCGCCCGATCGCACCGGCGATGCCGCGCAGTGGATCCGTGAGTTCTACTCGACTCTCGAAGAGACGCGCGCAGACCTGGTGGCGCTGTGGTTCATCGCGGATCCGAAGCTGCAGGAACTCGGGCTGATCGAGGACGTCGCAGCAGCTTCGCTCGCTTGCTACGAGCAGTATGTCCGCAACGGGGGTCTTCAGCAGTTGCGTCGAGTGCCGGAGGGCGACTCGCTGGAGGAAGACCACATGCGCAATCGTCAGTTGATCGTCCGCTGGATCGAGGAGCGCGATCCTGCGGACGATCAACTGACGAT
>JBIKYW010000012.1:0-17942 GCA_044355055.1 Planctomycetota bacterium
TCCTCGAACACCGGGGCACCGGCCTCGACGATCGCGCCCGCACGGCCGAAGACGATGTTCGCCGCGCCGACGTAGAGCGGAATGAACTTGTCGCCGCGGGCGGCGCGCAGAATCGAACCCGCGAACGTGGCGTCGCCGACGCCGGGGTAGTTGCTCCAGTCGCCGACCGTGCGCGCCGTGTCGTCGCGGATGTAGGAGAGACCGAGGTCGGCCGACTCCAGCGCGAGAGCGTCGGCGGTGAGGCCCGTGCGGATGCGCTTTTGCACGTCGAGCGAGTAGTCGACGAGCGCCGCGTGGATGCGGGATTCACGGCGAGCCTGCTCGGCGACCTCTTCGAAGGGGCGGTAGAGGCGCTCGGCGGCGGTGGCACCGTCCGTCTTCTCTTCCGCGCGGCGGAAGCGGATGTTCGCGAACTGGTTGTAGTAGTCCTGCGCGAGCTTCTCGAGGTCGACGCCTTCCGGACGCGGGAAGCGGGCGAGGAGCTGCGTGGGCTCCGTCGTGTCGGCGAAGTTCCACGTCATGAGCTCGGCGGACGCGCGCTCGGCGACCCACTCGGCGGCGAACTTGCCGCGCTTGGTGGCGGAGTCGAGCCCGTCGTACCACTTGCGGAGCGTGTCATCGTCCGCGGTGCGCGACTGCGCCTCGGCGCGGGCCGCGTCGACGTCGAACACCACGAACTCGAGGCCAAACTCTTGGTGCTGCTTCTTCCACGAAGCCTCGATCGCCGAGGGCAGCGGCTGCGCGACCACGCCGACGAGCGACTCGAAGCGCTCGACGCGCAGGAGACGACGCAGGCCTTCCTCGTACTCCATCGGGGCGAGGTTCGCCGACTGCAGGACCTGCTTCAGGATGCCGCCATCCGAGATGGGACGGATCGGAATCGTGATCGACGGGTAGAGCGCCTTGCTCGTGTCGCGCGTGGGGCGCGAGAACTGCAGGATCGCGCCCTCCATGATCACCTTCTTCAGCTCGGTGTTCGTGATCTCGATGCCCGCGTCGCGCGCGAGGCGATCGAGCACCATCATGCGCGCCACCTGCTCCTCTTCGAGCATCGAGTCGCGCGCGTCCTGCAGCGCGTCGGCGTAGGGCTGGAAGTCCGCGCTGATCGAGCCGAGGAAGTACAGCAGGTTGCTCGTGCGCTGGGACTCGAGCATGAACTCGCGGCCGCCGACCTCTTGGCGCCCCGCGGTGGGGTGGTTCCACGCGAAGTACGAGTTCTCGGTCGGGTCGCCCGCGCGGAACATCTGCGTGAACTCGGCCGGGACCACGTAGATCACCAGCGTGAAGATCATCAGACCGAGGATCAGCAGGAACTTGCCGCGGCTCTGTCCCTTGGGGACATGGACCTGATCGTCGGCGGCGGCGAGCTGTTCCGGAGTCGGCTCTTGTTTGGGATCGGCTTCGTGCTGGGACATGTTCGAGGACTTCTATGAGTGGGGAAGCGCGTGAGTGGGTTGCGGAGCCGCGCGCTAGTCGCGCAGGAGCTCCCCGTCGCGCGGCAGGTCGTCGAGCGACGCCAGCGCGAAGGTGTCCAAAAACTTGCGGGTCGTGACGTAGAGCAGGGGATGACCGGGATCGTCCGAACGGCCGCCGACCTTGACCATTCCTCGGTCGACGAGCGTGCGCAGGATCGGTCCGACCTGCACGCCGCGGATGGCCTCGATCTCGGCCTTGGTCACCGGCTGGCGGTAGGCGACGATCGCCAAGGTCTCCAGACCCGCGCCAGAGAGCTTCTCGTCCTTGCGGGACTTGCCGAGCAAGGCCACGGTCTCGCCCACGTCGGGCGTGGTGAAGATCTGCCAGCCGCCCGCGATCTCGCGCAGCTCCCAAGGCAGTCCCGCGGCGGCCACGCGCCGGTTGAGGTTCGCGAGCGCTTCGAGCACGCGCTTTTCCGACAGGCCGCCGACCAACTGGGAGAGGCGCCCCTTGGAGAGCGGCTCGCTGGCGACGAAGAGCAGCGCCGCAAGGTCGCGCTCGAGCTCGGCCTCGGAGAGCTCCGCTTCAGAGACCTCGCTCGGCGGCGGGGCTTCACCGGCCGCCGAGACGGCCGCACCGTCGACGGCAGGCTCGGAGGCGGCCGCGGGGGCGAGGGTGGTGGCCTCGCCGGACGGCGGAGCCTCCGGCTGGGGATCGTCGGGCTGGGTCATGCGGGCAACAGATTCGTCAAGCCGGCCCCCCCGGTCAAGGATCGGGGGACCGTCAGGGGCCTCCTCATCGTCCGGAGGGGGTCTGGCGCTCCACTTCCGCGAAGAATGGGCCGAGATCGACCCGATATCGGCGCACCATGGCCGCCCGCCACTGGACGAACTCCATCTCCCCCACGGGCTCGGCCGCGAGGCTCTGCTCGACCTCGTCCCGCAGCTCGACCCAAGTGCCGGTCCGGCCCTCGATGCGGGCCTCGGGAACGAAGAGTAGCCAGCGACCGGCCTGCTCCAGCGGGCCGCCGACCGTGCCCACCGGGAGCCCGAAGACGGCGCGGGAGAGCTCCTGCGACTCCGCGCGGGCGATCCGCAGCCGGGTCGTCCGCGTGACCTCGTCGTCGCCGTGGCCGTGGGCCTTGGCCACCTCGGCGAAGCTCTTGCCCGCGTTGAGATCGGCTTGGGCCGCCGCGAGCGCCTCGGGGGAGCGCAGCTCGGTGAGTCGGACGTCACAGCGGTCGTTCTCGACCATCCACGCGCGCACGCAGCGCTCGGCCAGCATTTGGACGATGGCCTCGTCCCGCAGATCGGCGAGGTACAGCTCGGGCTCGACGCCGAGCACCTGATCGATGTGCTCGCGCAGGGTGAGCTTCGACTGCCGATCGACGAGCTTGCGCTCGAGCTCCCCCATCGCGCGCAGGACCTCGGCGTCCACGGCGGACTCGACCAAGCGAATCCCGAGGCGGCTCGACTCGAGCTGCGTGAGGCGCGAAAAGACGAGCTGCTCGATCACGCGGCGCGCGAGGCGGTTGTCGGCGATCCAGAGCTTGCGCAGAAAGTCGCGCGCGCCGAGCGGCTCGTCGCCGACGCGGCCGAGCTCGAAGTCCGCGGGCGGCGCGGGCTCGGGAGTGGTCGAGACCGGCGCCGCCGGAGCGGGCGTCGACGCGGGCTGGGCCGCCGCCGGCGGCACGGGAGCCGCGGGCTCCGCGGCAGGCTGCGGAACGGGAATCGGCGCGGGAGCGAGCTGGGCGCGCTCGGGATTGCGGGTGACGGCGCAGCTTGCGAGAAGCAGCGCGGAGAGTGCGTGCGCGCGCATCAGCGGTAATTGACGCGGCGGATCACGCCGATGCCGTGGCACGCGGGGCACTCGACGAGCTGGGTCGTGCCCCCGGTGGAGCCCGACGACGCGCCGCCGGAGCTGGAGCGATTCTGCTGCCCCACCGCGTTGATGATCTCGCGCCGACCGCTGCCGCCGCAGTCGGGGCAGTTGGAGAACTGCGGGTCGCGGAGCTGGAACTCGCCCGCGTGCTCGGCGAAGTAGGCGAGCATCCACTGCGCGCGGTTGGTCGAGCCGTACTCCTTCCAGAACTTCTCAGTCTCGCTCTCTTCGCCCTCGGCGGCCGCCTGTCGCGCCGCCCGCACGGTCTCCTGCGCGGCGAGATAGCGCTCGAGTCGCTCCTCCAAGTCCGCGCGCGCGCTGTCCGTCTCGCTGGTCGCAGCAGCGGGCGTGTCGTCCTTGGTGAGCCCCTTGCGAGCCTCCGCGTCACCGAGCAAGAACGTGCCCTGACCGTAGCTCGCGCGACGCCAGCGGCCACCGGCGCGCTCCTTCCAATAGCGGGTGACCTGCTCGGGCGTCACCGTCGCGGACACGCTGCGCACGAGCTCGGCCGTAACCGCTTCGACGAGCGGCTTCTCGATGCCCTCTTCGAGCCACTCGACGGCCGCTTCGTGCGTGAGCTGAGGCTCGCGCGCCTTCGCAGAGATGAGCCGTGAAACCCAGGCGTGCCACGCGTCGGCCGCGCGCTCGCGCAGCCGCTGCTCGCGCGCCTTCTCGACGACCGCCTTCTTCTTGAGCGCATCCTGCGCGAGCCCGCTGGCGCCGTTCGCGGCGACAAAGGCCTCGATCTTGGAGAGCGCGCGATCGAAGTAGCCGCGAGCGCGGTCTTGATCGATCTCGCGCAGGAGCTCGAGCTGCGCTTGATTCTGCGCCTTGCCGCGGTTGCGGGCGAGCGCCGTGGCGACTTCGTTCTTCTTGAACTCGGGATCGAGCTTGGCGAGCGCGTCGAGATGCTCGACGGCGTGGATGAAGTCGTAGATGCGCTCGCAGTACGTCGCGAACTCCCACAGCGACGCTGCGCTCTTCAAGTCGGCGCGGGCGAGCTCGGCTTGGTAGAGCTCCTCGCGCGTGTACACGTCGAGCGCCGGAGCCTGCACGCGCGTCGCCGCGCCGCTGAGCGAGCGCATCGGGACCGGGAACGTGCGCTGGGCCGTCTTGACCCACAGCTCGCTCGCCGTGCGGTTCACGATCAGGCCGATCACGTCCGTCCCGTCGTTCAGCAAGAGGCGGTCCGCCTCGACGAACACCTCGTCGCCCGAGCGATCGACATAGCCGTACTGTGCGAGCAATTGCTCCGAGAGAACGGGGTCGAGCCGCGCCCACGGCAGCTTCACGAACCCGCCGTTGTCGAGGCGTTGCACGTGCAGCGACTGCGCGTCATGGCCCGCGATCGAGCCCCACAGGATGCCGCCGTCGTAGAGACGCAGCATCGAGAGTTCGAGCGCGGCGCCGGACTTGGCCGCGTCCGCGGACGGCGCGACGACCTGCAGTGGCGACAGCGCGAGGAAAGAGACAACGAGTGCTTGCATCATGGCTTCTGACTCCCGTTCGCAGGGCCTTGGCCCTCGATGAGCTCGCGGCGCAGTCGCTCCCCGAAGGGCACTTGGCGCAGCAAGAGTGTCGTGAAGGTGCGCGACTTGGCGCGCCCGGCGGTGGTCCAGCGGATCTCGACGTCCACGCGCCAGCGCAGCGCGCCACCCGCAGTGATCTTGTCGCCCGGATCCGGCGTTCCGCGCGCGAAGTACGTGAGGCCCGGATGGCCCGGGACCGGTCGCTCTTCGATCGGAGTGGGCGCGCCGACGCGCACCTCGCCCGTCGCCTCGTCGCGCACGAGCGGGAAGAACCCCTCTTCGAGATCGGCGACCACGGCCTCGACGGCGCTCGCGCCCGCACTCTTCAGCGCGGCGTTGCGCGTCATCGCGGCCCCGAACGACAAGAGCCCGAGCACCGCGCTCATCCCGACGAGCAAGATGCCCATGGCGACGAGCACCTCGAGGATCGTGAAGCCGCTCTTGCGGCCGGCGTGCACGCTGCGCTTCACAGGTTCCAGTCCTCTCGGTGCGTCGCGATCGGAACCTCGCGCACCATCGTTCGGCCGTAGTGGAGCACCGCACCGTTTTCGTGCGCCGCCGGAGTCGTGCCGCGCGCGCCGCGCTTCACCGAGACCCAGCGCCCGCTGACGCTCGTGACCTGCATCCACTCCGCGTCGATGAGCACGTGGGCGCCAGCCTCGGGCACGCGCGAGGGATCGTCGACTTCGAACGAGCCCTCCTGTTGGTTCACGAAGGCCGAGAGCTTCGTACGCCGCTTGAGATCCGAGGCCTGTTCGAGCTCGAGCTCGAGCCGCACGCGCCGCGGGAGCAGGGGAGTGTCGGAGACCTTGGGCAAGAACTCGCCCGTGTCGTTCCACACGTGGCGCTCCGAGTTGGGGCGCTCGCGATCCCACGCGTCCCAAGACGCAACGGCGTCCCCAGGCTCACGCCCCACGCGCCACCCGTCGCGCAAGATCGTCGTCTGCGTCGCGAACTGCATGCCGAGCCAGAGCACGCCGCCGGTCACTTCCTGCGCAGCTCCGGCGCGCGGAGCTCCGCCGCGCGAGAGGAACGTCTCGTCGAACATCGACACGTCCGCGCCTCGCGCAGGTCCATAGACGCGCTCGCCCCGCCACAGCGCGCCCAGCGCGCGGCGACCTTCGTCGCGGGTCGAAGGCTCGAGCGGCAGCACGGTCCACACCACCTCGATCAGTCCTTCGCCTACGAGCCGCGCGGACTCCGCCTCTCCCGCCTGAAGGCGAGCGAGCTCTGCGGGCGATGCGTGACGCACGAGTCGAACGCGCGGCCACTTCGTCTCCGCCGTGCCGTTCAGGTCGTGATCGAAGAAGACCCACTCCGCGAGCAAGTCGCCGCGCGGGCCGGGCTCGAGCGCCGCCAAGTCCCCCGCGAGCAGCTCGGACACGCCGGTCGATTCCTCGACCTGCATGCGCCGCACTTCGCTCTTCTCCCACACGCCCATGAACTGCCGCACGATCTGGAAGACCGCCGCGAGCAAGATGGCGAGCAGTCCCGCCGAGAGCACGAGCTCGACCAGCGTGAGACCGCGGCGCGAGCGCGCCGAGCGGATCGCAGAGCGCTTCATTCGTCGACCCTCCGCAAGACGAGGCTCGGCGCCATCGACTCCGCACCGAACGTGCGCAGGCGCGGCGTCTGCTTCCAGCCGTGCGAAAGCCCCGTCTGCTCGTCGAACGCGCCGCGTTGGTAGCGCACGTGCACGCGCCACTCGATCAGGTCGCCCTGCCGACGGATCGGATGCCCCTCGCCACGCGGCATGCCCTCGCGCAAGAGCGCGAGTCCCGTCGTCACGCCTGGCTCGCCATCCCACGGCGGCGCAGGTTGGCCACGCTGAGAGAGTCGCTGCAGGGTCTCGATCTTCACCTGTCCGCTCGCAGGCTCTTCGACCGCGAAGAAGCTCGTGCGCCAGTACGCGTTCGGCTGATCGAGCGCGAGTCCGAAGTAGCCGAGCTCGGGCGCGTCGGCCTTCTCCGTCCAACGATCGTGGTAGCGATGCGGGAACAGAATCACCGGCGTGCCCGCGCTGTGGGACTGCGGCACGGTGCCGAAGCGACCGCGGAACATGCCGTCGCCACCGCCGTCCTTCATGCCCGGCGCCGTCGAGCGGCGCGGCATGTCGAGCCCCGAGCCCGCGATGCGCGTGTAGTGGATGAGCTCCGTGCCGACGAGCACCGTCCCGCTCGGCGGGAAGCCCGCCGTGTCCGCGAGCGGCAGCGTCGAGTCGCCCGGTCCGATCTGCGCGCCGAGCAGGCTCACGACGACGTGCTCCAGGTAGCTCGCCGTCGCTCCGATCTCATGGGTCTGGTCGGTCGTGCCGAGCAGCCCGCGCCCGCCGGGCGTGAGGTTCACGGTGCCGCTCGTCGCGTCGTACGAGCTGTAGCACACGATCTCTTCGCCGAGCTGCAACAGTCCCGCGTCCTTCGGAAGCGAGTCGAGCCAGTTCTGGTTCTGATTCCAGTTGCCCCAAGCGATGCGCAGGCCCTGCGGGCGCACGAACATCTGCAGCCCCGCCTCGGACAAGTCTTGATTGAGCACGAGCTGGCCGCCCTGCGCCGGTGAGTTTTGTCCGTCGCCGAAGCTCGTCGTGTGGAACACCACTTCGTCGACGAGCATGTCCGCAGGGGCTCCTCCGCGCACATCCCGTCCGACCACCACGCGGTCCACTTCGCGCGGCCGCTCGCCACTGGGATGCTTGATCACGCGAGCGAGCGTGCGCGCCTCGTTGTTCGGAGCCGCAGTCCCGCTCTGCACGGACATCGGCACCGGCGCGCGCGCCGCGGTGTCGAGCGCGATCATGACCGAGTTGCGCGCGAGGATCAGCGCGTCCTCGGGCGACGTTCCGACCTGATCCGCGGTCGGGATCATCGGATTCGCCGCGTCGAAGGTCCACGTGACCACGGTGCGATCGAAGGGGCGGTACGTGCGGTGGACGCGCGCGGGCCAACCGAGCGAGCTCGACGACTGGTCCATCAGGAACACGGAGTCGAAGCGGCCGGGCTCACCGCCCTCGGCGCCGTTGCGCTGCACGCGCCAAACGGGCAACACGAGCGTGCCGGCGGCGTGATCGTGGCTGTGCGTACCGCACACACCGCGGAACTGGAAGACCGAGCGCGCCGAGCGCGTGAGCGGGAAGTTGTTGTCCTCGTTGACGCCCCACCACGCCTGCCAGAGCGATGCTGCAGCACCACTCGAGCTGCCCTGAGTCGCGCTGGGCTCGGCGGAGAGCAGGAACTGCGGGGCGGGCGCGCCACCGCCACCGCCACCGCCACCGCCACCGCCACCGCCACCGCCGCCGCCGCCGCCGCCGGGAATTCCGCCCTGCACGGTGCGGCCGTCATTGTTGAGCGTGAGCGTCATGCGCAGATCGATCAGCGCGCTGCGCTCGTTGCGTACGAGGTGACCATCCGGCGTGATCGTGTCGTAGCGCACCCACTCCGTGAGCTCCGACGTGACGGTCTCCGTGATCTGGGCGAACTCCGAGCCGCCGTTCGCGACCGGCTGCAGGAAGCCCGTCAAAGAACCCGCGCCCGGCGCGGGAATCGAGATCGGAACCACGAACGTCTGCCAGTACAGGATGTTCGCGATCGGGACGCCGGCCGCTTGGTCCTGCCAGTTGGGATCCCAGTTCACGACGAACGCGTGCGCCGACTGCTGGGGATCGCCCGTCGGCAGCGCCGCGCGCGAGGCGATGTTGAGCGTGTCGCTCGACCAGCCCGAGTAGCGGAGGATCTCGAAGCCAAAGAGCGGCGTGTTGTTCGCGGTCGTGTGCTGCGTCGACGACTGCGCAGGCTGGCCGTTGGGCTGGTAGTTCACCGCGCCCGGCGTCACCTGCACGAGCAGCGCGTAGCCGCCCTGCTGACTGAACGCGCTCATCACGTCCTGCACGGTCTGCCCCGGATCGCAGGCCGCGAGCTTGATGCCCGTCGCCGAAGAGCTGCCCTCGATGCCGTAGCCGAGCGGCGCGAAGATACCGCTGTGGGTGATCGTGTCGCCGAGCGACGTCTGTCCGCCGACGACGCCGACGGCGCGCGCGACGGCCCACGCTCCGAGGTTGCCCGGCAGCGGCGCCGAGCCCGACGGCACGTTCGACGCGAGCACCGACGAGTAGCCGTACAGCTCGACCGGCGCACCCGCGGGGTGATTCATGTTGACGTTCGTGACGGACGGCACGCCGCTCTCGCCGCCGACGAACGGGACGCGCGCAAGGCGTCCGCCGAAGCCCGCGTTCGTCCCGGTGAGGACCGGCGCGGCGTTGAGCACGTTGCCGGTCCCGCGCGTGCACTCGACCAGCTCGTCGCCGATGCGCACGACGCAGGGATCGGGGAAGCCCTCGAGGCTCTCGACGGCGATCTGCGTGCTCGACTGCGTGAGCGCCGATGCGAGCCGCGTGAGTCCCGGATGGCGCACCCCAAAGCCCCGGCCGTCGACGAGCATCGAGATCTGGCTGGGGCGATTGCCGCGAATGTCGAGCGCGACGTGCGACCACGTGCCCGCGGAGAGACCGGGTCCCCTGTCTTGCGTGAGCGAGAAGCGCGCCTCGCCCGCCTCGGTGAAGCCAACGGTCCCCGGATGATCGCCCGCTCCGTCGAGCACTCGGACCACCAGATCGGCACCATCGACGAACATCTGCACGCGATCGGTCTCGAGCGACGAGCGTCCGACGTCGAGCAGAGTCGCGGGCGAGAGCGAGCGCGGCTTGAGCCACATCTGCGCATGGAAAGCGCGCAGCAGCGGGGCCTGCGCGCTGGTCCACGCGATGTCGGTGGTCGCGCGCTGCAGCGGATCCGACGCCACGGCGCGACCCTCCATGTCGCTCGTCTCGTGATCGAAGTGCGTGACGAAGCGATTGGTGAGCCCCGCGATCGCATCCGGCTCCCGCGCGGGCCACAGCTGCGCCCAACCCGTCTCTTCGCGCGAAGCGAACACGTGCTGCGGAACGGGAGCTTCCTGAGAGCCACCGCTCGCGCCCTGCTGCGTCGGCGTCGTCGACAAGAAGGGCTGGCCGCCGAGCGTGCCGAAATGCGGAACGAAGTTGGAAGGCGGCGTTGCGCCGTTGTCCCAACGCTGGAGCGAGTTGGGGCCGGTAGCCCAAAACGGAGCCTCGCGATCGAGCCGGAACGCTTCGTCGAAATCCTCTTGGCGCACCCACACCTGCATCAGGTCGCGCTGCGGCGTGACGAGCTCGACCTGCTCGCGCACGAGCGCGACTCGCTCGACGCCGCTCTGCGCATTCACGATCGCGCGCAGGTCGAGCTGGTACGTGTCGCGCGACGTGAAGCACAACGGCAGCGTGGAGAAGAGCAGGTAGCTGTCGTTCGCGTTGAGCGCGTTGCGCAGCAGCGCTTCCGCGTCGAGTGTGTCGATGACCGCGCCGCCGCCGGCGAGCGCCATCGGCACGACCCGCGCGTAGCTCGGGAGTTTTTCGAGTCCCGCGGCCGGCAGGACCACGCGGCGCACGAAGTCCTCGAAGCCGTCGAAGGGCCGAGATTCCACGACGATCGCCGCGAGCGTGCGCGCCTCGTCGCGCGTGATGCGCTCGTTCTTCTGGCGCAGCTGGAGATTCGAGAAAAGCGCTTCGAGCAGCTCCGGCTCGGCGAGATTCACGTTGATCGGCCGACGCACCTGCGCGCGCACCTCCGCGCGGTAGGCGAAATAGTCGCGCTGCAAGGGCTGCATCAACCGCATGCCACCGTCGACGAGCTCGTGCACGATCGCGAGCTCGCGATTCGTACCGTCGGTCACTTCGACCGTCGTTCCGGGCGCGAACCAGCGCAGCTCGTCGACGCGGAGAATGCCCGTCTGCCCGGCGACGATCGGGTTGTACACGCGCACGGCCTTTTGCCACACGTGCCCTGCGCGCAGCGAACCATAAGTCGTGCCGTGGGCCGCGAGCGGGGCGACGAAGGCCTCGACGAGCTGCGAGTAGGATGCGAGCTCCGCCTCTTCGGCATCGTCCGGCGGACGGTTGGCGATACCGAGCGCGAGCTGGGCGGTGTCGCGCAGCTGCTCCGGCGCATCGAGCTCGCGCAACGTCCCGTCGGGAGTCGTGGTGCGCCAGATCACGGGCGCAAACGCGCGCTGATCGACCACGGGCGCGCCCGCAGCATGCGCGACGGCCGGAGTCGGCCCCGCCTCCGCCGCGGCGCCGTCCCCGGATGAAACCGCTCCGACGCCGCGCGTGAGCTTCTTGAGCTTCGAACCTTCGATCTCGCCGTAGCGCACGAGCTCGCGCTCGATCCACACGTAGCCCTGGCTCTGGAAACCCGCCGTCGACGAGATGCTGAGCTCCTGATCGCCTTCCTTCATGGGCTCGGTGAGGCGGCTCGAAGCCCCGAGCAAGTTGGCGAAGAGCTGCGGCGGCGTGCTGTTGAGATCGGCCTTCGAAGCGAGGTCCGTGATCTCGGCGCGCCACATCAGTCCGAGGTCGTTGTCCGCGTCGAAAAAGCGCGGTTCGAGCTGCGGCAAGCGAGCCAGCTCCTCGGCGTCATCCCAATACGGCGTGAGGTCGACCGCAGGGTGCGAGTCTCCGAGCGACGCGCGCGCGTGGCGCACCGCCGCGTCGAGGGCCAGTCGAGCCTGCGCGCGATCCGACAGCTGGGTTCCCGCGCGCGAAGCGTTGCGCGCCGTCATCAAGAAGGGCGCGCACAGAACGAGCAACGCCATCAAGACGAGCAGCACGGTCACCAGCGCGAAGCCGCTGCGGGCCATCGAAAGTCGAGTGCGGAGGCTACGCATCACTCCACCGTCCCGTAGAGGCCGACCATGATCGGGTAGCGCCGCCCCTCGACCTGCTCCAGCGCGAAACGCACGGGCTCGCGGTGCACGGCGCGGTCGAGGTTGCCGCCCGCGTCGAACACGACTTGCGCCGGAGTGGCCGCGTCGAACTCGACTCCATCGGGGAGCTTCGCGCTCTCGCTGGCTCCGACCGCGGCGAGCACGAGCGCGTCGATCGAGCCGGTGAAGCCACCCTGCGAGTCGCCGATCACGAGCGGCCCTTCGAGTCGCCACACGGAGGCCGTCTCGGGCTCGTTCCCCTTGGGCGGATCGATGCGCACACCGTCGACCTCGAGCACGAGGCCGCGTCGGTCGTAGTGAAAGGCCACGCGACGCCACACACCGGGAGGGAACGTACCGGGCTGCGCCTCGATCGAGGCCTTGCCACCCTTCATCTCCGAGCCGTTGCTGTCGAGCACGCGCGGCGTGAACCAGCAACGCATGGCGCCCGCCGCGCTGACCTCGACGCCCACGCTCTCGCCGATGCGCAGCACACGACCGCCCGACTGGCCGTCGAGCCGCAGCGCGAACTCCAGCCGGAAGCCCTCACTCAGGTCGTAGGCCGAGTAGAGGTGGACGGGAATCTCCGCACGGCCGCGAGCACCGGGCTGGAAGGCGAGCGCACGACCCGTGAAACCGTCGTCCACGTGCAGCGCGCCTTGATTCGTGCCGTCGATCTCGAACGCGCCACGCACGACATCGCTGCCGCCCTCGAAGTGCCACGTCCCGACGACCTCGAGCGCGTCCGCGCGAATCGTCCGCGCTTCGCGGTCGATGACCACGCGCGCCGACGCTCCGCGGGCGACCGCCGAGTTGCGAGCGGCGCGGATCACGCTCTGCACCATGCCCTTCGCTGCGCGATGCCCGACGTCGACCGACGCGATCAAGCCCACGCCGGCGCCGAGCAAGACTCCGATCAACCCCATCACGAGCAAGAGCTCCAAGAGCGTCATGCCGCGGCGCGCCACCGTGCGACGGGGCGCGTTCACGCGGGCGAGGCTCCGGACGGGGTGCTTCAAGCGGGCCTCAGTCCTTGCGCACTTGGAAGCCGAGCACGTCGTCTTCGGTGCCGAACTCGCCATCGAGCCCCGCCGAGATCAACTGAAAGCCGCGCGGCTGGTGATAGCGCTGCGTCGCGTCGTCCTTCAACGCGCGCGCGACGCTGTCGATGCGCTCGCCGGTCTCCGGGCTCAGCGTCACGTACGTGTCCTCGCGACCGTAGTCGCGCCAGTGGAAGTACGCGAAGGGATTGCCCCACTGATCGCACAGCTCGAAGGCGGTGTTGACGTTGAAGCCCGGCGGGCGCTTGCCGAACGAATCCTCGTCGGTGTTCGACAGGTGCTCTTCGAGCACGCCGAAGCCCGGCTTGCCCTCGGCCATGAGCGACAGATAGAGCGCCTCGACACCGCGGTTCGAGTCGTTCGGCGGAAGGCCCAAGTCTGCGGGCAGCCCCGACGGTGCGAAGTCGCCGGTGTCGTCGGAGAGCTCCGCGAGCGCCGCGCCGATCTTCTGCGCCGTCACCTTGGTCACGGAGACGTCGACCGCGCGCACGACCTCCGCGAGACGCGGCACGAGGAACGCCGCGAGGATGCCGATGATCACGATCACGGCGAGTAGCTCGATCAGGGTGAAGCCCCGCCGAGCTGCCGAAGTTGTCTGCTTGCGTGCGTTCATGTCGTTCCCTCGCGCCGCGCGGCGCATCACTTGCGCGTCCGCCGCGTGACTTCGACGTCGTCGACCATGGCGCGCCCCTTGAGACCGCTCTGTCCCTCGACGAACACACCGACGCGCACGTCTTGGGTCGTCGAGGCGAGACGCGGCAGCTTGAAGCCCTCGCGCACCGCGATTCCATCGATCGAGATGCGCCCCGTCGCGTCGTTGCCCTCGCCGATACGCTCGATGCGCACGCGCACGGGGCGATCGGTCGGCCACCACGACTTGCCGCCGACCGAAGGAATGTCGATCCACGCCTCGTCGGCGGTCGCCGCGTCCATCAAGAGCACCACGAGCCCGCCGTCGCGACGACGCGCGATCGAGAACTTCGACTGCACCTGCGACTGACCGCTGCCGACGCGGCGCTCCTTCGAGACGAAGAGCCCGACCTTGGCGTTGCTGTCGGACGGAACCGTCAGCGTGGCCTCGACGGCGAGGAACTCCGCCGCGGCGTAGGAGCGATACAGACGCGACGCGCCGTTCGACGCGAACGTGCCGTCGATCTGCGCCTTGCCGTCGACGAGCGACACGAGCGGCCCGGCCGCTTCTTCGACATCCCAGTCGTTTTTCAACTGCAGGCGTTCGAAACCGTCGCTCCACACGACCTTCGTGACGTGCTCTTCGATGCGCGCCATCTGGCCGAGCGCGTACGCGCGGAAAGGATCACTTTCCGGCAGCGCACGACGCACGTCATTGAGCTCCGCGTACTGAGTGCGCGCCTTCTCGGCGTCTCCGCCGCGATAGGTCGTCCATGCGACACCGGCGCGAGCCAGCGGCTGCATCGGGTCGAGCGCGAGCGCGGCGTCGAAGCTCTCGCGAGCAAGCGCGAGATCGCCGAGCTGCACGAAGTTGAAACCGCGCAGCGCGAGCAGCTCCGTGCGCTTGGGCTCGAGCGCCAGCGCGCGCTCGAGATAGCGCTCCGCCGCGGGGTGCTCGCCGCCGCGGTAGGCGAGCAGTCCGAGCGCATAGAGCGCGTCGGTGAAGTCGATCTCGCGGTCGAGCGCGCGCACGAACGCTTCGCGCGCCCCTTGCACGTCGTCCTTGGCCGCGAGCAACCGACCCTGCTGATAGAGCGCCCAAGTGTCGCTCGGGTCGCCTTCGAGCGCGGCCTCGATCCAGCGGCTCGCATCCTCGGGGTAGCCGCAGATCTCCGCGAGCCACGACAGCGCGCGCCACGCTTCGGGCGCACGCAGCGGATCGCTCGCCGCCGCCAGCGCGAGTCCGTCGCGCGCCGACTCGAAGCTTCCGGCGTCGAGATCGGCGAGAGCGCGTGCGAGCGAGAGCTCGAAGCTCGCACCCGATGCCGCGGCTGTCGGCGCAGCGCCCTTCGCACCCATGCGCAGGGCAGAGAGGCGCCCCGCGAGCGCGTCAGGATCCGTCGAGTCCGCTTGCTGCGCCTTCTCGAAGAGCGTGTGCGCCTCGTCGAAGGCGCCGGTTGCGAGCAGCGCACGGCCGAGCGCGGTTCGGATCCGTGCACGCGTCGGCGCGGCGGCCGGCTCGCTCGGCTCGAACTTGTAGGCCTCGCGCAGACACGCGACGCTCTCCGCGAAGCGGCCGCGCTCGAACAGGAAGCGGCCGAGTGCGAGCTGCACGCGCCACTGAGTGCGACCGTTCTTCTCGGCCTCGCGCAGATGAGCCTCGGCGCTCTCGAACAGGCGCAGGCGCGCCTCGAGCTCGCCGATGCCGACGTGGACCTCGGGGCGATGCGCGTAGGTTTCGAGCAGTCGCTGGTAGGTCTCGTAAGCCTTCTCCAGCTGAAATCCGGCCTCGTAGCAGCGCGCGAGTCCGAGCTGCGGCGACGGATCCTGCGCGTCGAGCTTCGCGGCGCGCGCGTACATCTCCTCGGCGACGGTCAACGCCTCGCGCGCGGCGAGCCGCTGCGCGACGCACTCGTCGGCAAAGGCGAGCAGGCTCGCGAACTGACTCGGGCCGAGCTCCCCGCTGAACTCGCGCCTGCGCAGCTGAATGCGGTTCGACGGCGTGTCGGCGAAGCCGAACTCCGTGACACGCGAACGCTTGTAGGGCGCGGGCTTCTGACCGGGGAAGCGCTCTTGACCCGTCTCGGGCTTGACCTCGACGAAGAGCACATCTTCTTGCGCGCGACCGCGCAGTCCGTAGCGATCGTTGTTGCGGATCTGGCCGAAGAGCGGCTCGCCGTCGTCGAGGCGGATCCAGTCGTGGAGCCGCTTGTAGCCCGCGACGAGCGCCGCGCGTTGATCGGGCGTGAGCTCGCCGAGCGGCGCGGATTCGGCCGCGGGCTCCTCCTTGGCGATGTTGCCGTCGATCGCAGCAAACTCGTCGCCACCCTCGGCGTTGTCCGCGCTCGCGAAGAGCCCCGGGACCGAGCGCACGCCGGTCTCGGTGCGCAGATTCTTGCCGAACAGCTTGCTGTCGAGCGCGGGCACGCACGGCGGACGCAGCGCGGCGAGCGACGGGAGCGGCGGCTCCTCGAGTTCGAGCGGCGGAAGCGGCCGCGTGTCGCGCGGCGGCGCGAACACGTCGCGGTCGAGAGCCGCGAGCGAGCGGGCCGCGGGCAGCGAGAGCGACGTCGAAGGGGCGGGGTGCCGTTCCAGCGTCGGCGCAGCTCCACCCTTGGAGCCGCCGCGCGAGGCCGCGGGGGTGCTGCCGCCCGTGAGGTACAGCGCGCCGAGCACGACCACGGTGCCGGCGAGGACGACGTGTTCCTTGCGCAGGTTCATTGGGCCACCTCCGCAGCGGCAGTCTGGCCGAGCGAGTTCAGGTGAGGCAGAAGCAGCACCAACTCGAGCTTGACGTCATCGCTGCCGCGCGTGCGCGAAGGCGCGAAGTCCGCGCGGTCCACGGGCAGGACGCGCACACCCTTCGAGTCTTGCAGCGAGCACACGAGCCGCGACAGCGGCAAGGCCGCGCCGCTGAAGTGCGCCTCGACGAGCGTGCGCTCCACTCCGGCGATCGGCTTGCCCGAGAGCAGCGCGGGATCGAGCCGCACCGTCAGCTTGTCGACTCGCTGGCATCCCGCCGCAATGGCCGCGGTCACGAGTTGTTCGATGGCGTCGAGCGCCTCGAGGTAGCGAGCGAGCTGCGCTTCCTTCGTCGGCGCTACCGCGGGCATGCCGATGTCGGCCGGAAGCGCGAGCCCCGCGCGGCCTGCGCGACGCTTCAGGTCTTCACGCGTGCGCTCGAGCATCGTGAAGTAGCGACTCGTCGCACTCGCACTCTTGTCGAGGCGGTAGTCCGCGCGCGGCACGAACTCGAGCCCGCGACGGAGCTCGTCGCACGCCTTGCGCAGCGCCTCGTTTTCCGCGGTCACGCTCTCGAGGTCCGCCGCGCTGTAGAGCGGAGCGCGCAGCTCGCTCTCGACGCGCGACTTGCGTGCGCGCTGCGCCCGCAGGTCCGCGCCGATGTAGCCGTCGACCGCGGCCCACGAGCCAAAAAAGACCGCCACCCCGACTCCCACGGAGACGAGGAAGCGCTTGTTCTCCTGCCAGTAATTCGAGAAGTCCATGGCGCTACTTGCTCGCCTCGCTCGGGGCCTCGCTCGGGCGCGGCGGCGCGTAGAGCGTCATGTCCAAGGTGAACTTCTCACCCGACGGACTCGGCTGATACACGATCTCCGCCGCGGGGAAGCGCGCGCGCAGCTTGTTGACGTAGGCGTCGAGCAGGGCCGCGATCGACTCGGTGCCCTCGCGCGCCCGCCCCGCGATCTTCACGATCGGCCGCTCGCCGCCGCGCGCGACGCGCAGCGCGTCATTCACGCGAAACTCTGAGGACAGACCCTCGACCCAGAAGCCGTCGGGCAAGTCCGCTTCGAGCTGCTCGAGCACGCGCGCGAGCTGCTCGCCGGAGCCCGCGAGCGCGTGGAGTTGCGTCGCAGCCGTCGCGAGCTCCGCGTTCTCCGCGGTCATCTCGCGCGTGCGGCGATCCGCTTCCTTCGCACGGCGCAGCTTGCCTTCGAGCCCCGCGACTTCCGAGCGCAGCTTCGACAGCTCGCCCGACTCGCTCATCGCCTGCATTCCGAGGAAGCCCACGGCGAGCACCGCCGCCGCGATCGCCCACACGGTACCGCCCGCGAACTCGCGGCGCTTGCGCACCTTGTCGGGCACGATCTCGATCGAATACGCGTTCGAGTCCGAGGCCATCGTCGCCAGCCCCAGCGCGACGACCGCCTCGAGCTTGTACTCTTCGAGCTTCGCCGCGTCGTCCGCGGGGAGCGCGCTAGTGTCGGCCGTGCGGAACGGATCGAACAACTCGACCGGCACGCCGAGCCCCGCGGACAGATAGCGCGGCAAGCCGACGAGCGCTGCGCCGCCGCCGCACAGGAGCACCTTGTCGACGCGCAGGTTGGAGACCTTCACCTGGCTCTTGCAGAACATCACCGTCGACTGGAGCAGCGAGAGCAGTTGACCGCCGGCCGCCGACGCGGCGCGGCTCGCCTTCTCCTGATTCGCGTCGCGGTAGCGCGCGCCGGGCTCCAGCGTCGCGAGCTCCAACTTGAGCGCCTCGGCTTTTTCGAGCGACACGCCGAAGCGCTCGGCGATCGCCGCGTCGAAGAGCTTCGAGCCGCCCGTGAGGTTGCGCGCGAAGAGCAGGTCCGGGCCGCGCACCAAGATCACGTCGAGGTTGTCGTGACCGATGTTGGCGAGCAACACGGTC
>JBIKYW010000212.1:0-5758 GCA_044355055.1 Planctomycetota bacterium
GCTCTCCTCGAGACGGCCCCATGAGCGAGCACCGCGTCCGAGTCGACAGCTTGGTCGACCTCTCCAAGATCCGCCGCGACGGTCGCCCGCCGACCCCGGCGGAGCTGCGCGCGGCCCTCCCCAATGGCTGGAAGCTCGATGACGACGGCGAGCACGCCGTGCGTGACCTGCGACTCTTCTTCAGCCAGAGCTGGGTGCTCGTGCTCGGCCTCGTCATGTTCGGCGCCGCAGGCATCGGCCTCTTCATCACGACCTTTCCGCGCGGGGAACGCGCGCTCTGGCGCGTCGCGATCTTGATCGGCGTGATGGTCGTGATCGGCGGCGTTATCGGTCCGCTCATCACGCGCGCGCTGAATCGCCGCCGGTAACGACAGCGGCCGCGGAAAGCCCGCGGCCGCGTCGCTTGAAGCCAACGAGTCGCGCTACTTGGCGACTTCGAACTTGCCGCTCGCGCGCATCTCGCCCACGAGCGTCATGCGCTGGCTCATCTCGATCGACTGTCCGTCGAACTCGAGCGTCGCGTCTTCGGTGATCTTCGCCTGCACCTTGGCCGTCAGTTGGTACGAGTGCGCGCGACCGGCCTTCGCGTTCCACAGCACTTCGCCCTCGACGTCGGCGAACTCGAGCTCGTAGCCGTTCGTGCCCGCGTGCCCTTCTCCCTCGCTGCCCTTCTTCGAGGCGTGCGTCTTGGCGCTGCCCTCGATGACGAGCACGGCCACGCGAATGCCGTCGACCTCGCGCAGTTCCTTGAACGTCGCCTTGAGCTCGCCCTCGGTGTTGTCGCGGAACTGCTCGTCGAGGTCGCTGTCGTCCTCTTCTTCGTCGTTGGGATCGACGAGTCCGACATCGCCGCCGGGACCCGTCAGCAGATCGAACACTTCGGGATCGAGCTCCCAGCTCTCGCCTTCCGCGACATCGCCCGCCGGAAGCAGCCCGCGCAGATCGCAGTCCTCGATCAGGTCCGCGAGGAGTGCCTCATCGGCACCCTCCCCCTCGTAGCGCGCGGTGTACTCGGCGGCATCCGCGTCCCACACGAACGCCACGGTCCGACCTTCGAGGTCGCTCTTTTCCGTCTTGGTCTCCGACTCCGACTCGCCGTCGCCGCCCATCGTCTGGCGTTCTTCGTTGGCGAGCGAAACGAACTTGCGGTGCAAGAGCTTCGGCGGACCTTCCGCGCCCTCGGGATAGGTGTCGAGGAACACGAGCTTCGACGCTTGCACCATCGACATCTCCGGCGCACCGAGCTCCTCGGCGGGAACCTCCTCGCCTCCGACCGAGATCGCGAGCTCGTCGAGATCGAGCGTGAGGCCCATCTCGTAGGTCTTCTCGACCGCGGCGCCCTTCTCCGCCCGGAAGGCGAACGTCTGGACTGCGGGGAAGGACGCGCAGAGGGGCAAGCAGGCGAGGGCAGTGACGAGAGCGAGGGTCGGGCGCATGGCGGGCCTTGCGGGGACGGGGCTTCGGGCAGAGTCCGGGGGCGAGAGAGTAGCAGCCGCCGCCCCCGCGACCCGCGGGGGCCCCGCACTTTCGAGGGCGGCTCCCCCCACAATCCGAGGGCTGCCTCCATTTTTCGGACGATCCCCCTTCCCACCGTCGGCGGGGGGGGTAGTTTCAAACTAGCGGCGGATTCGTCTCTCTCGGGCCCGCCGGCCGCGTGCACGCGGCGCTTCACCTCTTCGTCCGGACAACTCAGGAGTCCTCCACCACCATGCGTACCCTCGCATTTGCCTTCGCGACCGTGGCTGCGGTCGCCTTCGCGCCCACGGGCGCCTTCGCCCAGCAGCTCGGCTGCACCACCGGCGGCCCCGGCGGTCTCTTCCCGACCTCGGGCACCGGAAACGGCACGTACCAGACCGTGCTGCCGTCCTTCCCGATGACGAGCACGTTGAACGTGCCGTCGATTCCGGCCGGCGCGACCTGCGTGACCGAGGTCAAGCTCAACGGCATGACCCACACGTACACAGGCGACGTGCAGTACGTGCTGACGAGCCCGTCGGGACAGAACATCAACCTGTTCAACCGCCAAGGCGGAGCGAACGACTGGGGCGGCGACTACATCATCAACAGTGTCGAGCAGGGCGCGCCGCTTCCGGCTCCGGTCGGCGTGATCTACCCCACCGGCTCGACCTTCTCGCAGAACTTCGGCACGTGGACGGGCGGCAACTTCGCGATCGACAACATCGCGCTCTCGGCCGTTCCCGCTGCGACCGGCAACTGGACGCTGACGATCTATGACTGGGTCGGCGGCGACACCGGCAACTTGACCTCGTGGGACATCTGCTTCGGCACGCCTCCGCCGATCCCGCCGCCGACGCTCGCCCCCGCGCTCACCGCTCCGGCCGCGAACGCGAACGTGACCGGACTCTTCGTGACGCTCTCGTGGGGTTCCGTGCTCGGCGCCACCAGCTACGAAGTCGACGTCGACGGCACGATCGTGGCGGTCCCCGGCACGAGCTACCTCTTCCAGTCGACCGCGGGTACCCACACTTGGACCGCGCGCGGCGTGAACAACTCCGGTGCGGGTCCGTGGGCGGTCTCGCGCACGTTCAATGACACCGGACTCACCGCGCCGACGCTCGGCACTCCCGCTGCGAACGCCGCGGTGTTCGGTCCCACCGTGAACCTCACTTGGACCGCAGTGTCGGGCGCCTCGGGCTACGACGTGAGCGTCGATGGCACGGTCTACTCGGTGACGGCGTCGCCCTTCGCGTTCTCGTCGACCGCAGGTGCGCACACGTGGACCGTTCGCGCCAAGTGGCTGAACAACACCGTCGTGGGCCCCTACGCCGTGACGCGCACGTTCACCGACCTCGGAGCCGCGCCGACGCCGTGCAACGGTTCGACGCTCACGACGGTTCCGTTCACGGGCGGCAACGGCCTTGGCACCAACAGCGGCGTCTACTTCGACATCGATGTCTTGAACCCGGCGGGCATCACGCTCTCGCAGCTCTCGACCAACGCCAATGCGACGGCGGGCACGGCCTTCACTCTGGAGATCTACACGAAGTCTGGCACGTACGTCGGCTTCGAGACCACGGCCGCGGCGTGGACGCTCCGCGCCACGGGCAGCGGTGTCGCGGTCGGCAACAACACGGCGCCTGGTGCGCTCGTCGAGTTCCCCGACTTCACGCTCCCCACGGGCGTCACGGGCTTCTGCCTCAAGATCATCGGCGCGGGCCACAGCTACACCAACGGCAACGGCGGCAACCAGACCTACACCAACGCCGACATGACGATCACGCTCGGCAAGGCGCAGGCTGCGGTGTTCACGGGCGCGCTCAACAACCCGCGCGTTTGGAACGGCACGGTGATCTACAACTGCAATGTCGCTCCGCCGGTCGTCAACTACTGCACCGCCGGAACCTCGACCAACGGCTGCACGCCCGCGATCTCCGCGGCGAATCAGCCCAAGGTGACGCTCGCGGGCTCGTGCACGATCAGCGTCTCGGGTCTCGAAGGCCAGAAGCAGGGTCTGATCTTCTACGGCATCAACAACTCGGGCTTCGTGCCCACCCCGTGGGCTGGTGGCAGCTCGAGCTTCCTCTGCGTGAAGGCGCCGACTCAGCGTCTGCCCGCATCTTCGACGGGCGGCACGACGGGACAGTGCGACGGCAACATCTCCGCCGACCTGCACGCGTACCTCGCCGCGAACCCCACCGCCATCGGCCTGCCGCTGGTCGCGGGGAACAAGGTGTACGCGCAGACGTGGTACCGCGACCCGCCGGCCGTGAAGACCACGAACCTGTCGAACGCGCTCGAGCTCACGGTCATCCCGTGATCTCGTAGCGGGTTTCGATTCCCCACGAGCCGCGCCGCAGGGCTCGGCAGAGACGCTCGGGAGCCGCTGGCGCGGCTCCCGAGCTGTTTTTCTGGGCCACGACGACGACGCAGGCGGGGGCGCGGACGCGCGCTCGAACGGCATCCGCCAAAGATCCCGCGGTGGCCCCCAATCCGCCGGGGGAAGAGTATGCTCGTTCCAATCGTGAGCGCGAGGTCGTCGAGGCGACGGTCTCGGAGCTAGCCCCCACCTTCTGTCTCAGGAGCAGGAGTCTCTCCCGATGCGTTCCCTACTTCTCGGTCTCGCCACTGCGGCGACGTTCGCTCTCGGCGCGAGCCACGCGCAAACCATCTCCCCCTGCACCACGGGTGGCAGCGGCGGTCTGATTCCGACCTCCGGAACCGGTGGCGGTGGGACCTACCCCGGAACATTCCCACCGTTCGCGTTCACGTCGACGCTCAATGTGCCCTCGATCCCCGCGGGCGCGACCTGCGTCACGGAGATCAAGCTCAACGGCATGTCGCACACGTGGGCCGGAGACATCCACTTCGTGCTCACGACTCCCTCGGGCACGCGCATCAACCTGCTCAATCAAGCGGGCGACGCGTGCGATTTCGGCGGCGACTACGGCATCACGAGCTTCGAGCTCTACCAAGCGCCCGGAGCCTGCGTGAACGGGATTCTGACCCCGGGCCAGATCTCGCAGGTGTATGGCAACTGGCCGACGGGCACGAACGGCATCAACAACACTCCGCTCTCGCAGGTTGCCCCGGCAACGGGGGATTGGACGCTGACGGTCTACGACTGGTTTGCTCAGGACGCGGGCGGACTTTCGTCGTGGGACATCTGCTTCGGCACTCCGCCGCCGGTCCCCGCTCCCACCTATCGCCCCACGCTCGTCTCGCCGACCAACAACCAGTCGCTCTACGGCCCGGCCGTGACACTGACGTGGAACGCGGTCCCCGGCGCGACGGGCTATGACGTCGACGTCGATGGCTTCGTGTACCCCGTCGCGGCGGGCACGAGCTACATCTACAACTCGACCGTGGGCCAGCACACTTGGTCCGTGCGCGCGAAGAACGCGGCCGGGGTCGGTCCGTTCTCACTCCCCTTCCTCTTCAACGACATCGGTGCGCCGCCCGCGACCTGCAACGGACCGCGGCTCGCGAGCATCTTCACGGGCACCGGCGGCTTGGTGACGGGCAACCAGATGTTCGTGGACCTCAACGTCTTGAAGCCGGGCGGCATCAGCGTCTCGCAGCTGCAGACCCACTGCAGCGCCGTGTTCGGCACGCCCTTCACAATGCAGGTCTACACGAAGAATGGCACCTTCGTGGGTTCTGAAACGAACGCGGCATTGTGGACGCTCCGCGCGACGGGCTCGGGTATCGCGGCGGGGGCGAATCAGGCCTCGCTCGTGGAGTTCCCGGACTTCACCCTGCCCCAAGGGGTGAGCGGCATGGCCGTGGTCATGGGTGCGGGTGTGGGCCACAAGTACTCCGGTTTCGGCACGACGCAGACCTACTCGGATCCCAACCTCGTGATGAGCGGCGGCAAGACTCTGAACGTGCCGTTCAGCGGAATCGCGAACAACAACAAGATGTGGAACGGCGCGGTCATCTACGACTGCTTCTATGCGCCACCGCCGGTGACCTACTGCACCGCCGGCACCAGCACCAACGGCTGCACGCCCTCGATCGCGGCCGCGAACCAGCCGCGCGTCAGCCTGACGGGCACGGCGATCGTGAGCGTCAGCAACGTCGAAGGCCAAAAGCAGGGGCTGCTGTTCTACGGCATCAACAACTCGGGGTTCATCCTCACGCCGTGGAGCACGACCAGCACGAGCTACCTGTGCGTCAAGGCGCCGACCCAGCGCCTGCCTGCGCAGAGCTCCGGCGGCTCCACCGGCTTCTGCAACGGCGGCATCTCGGCGGACTTCCACGCCTTCTTCGCTGCCAACCCGACCGCACTCGGCCTGCC